>BEIM01000242.1 GCA_002898995.1 bacterium HR36 | reverse complement strand
CGCACATCGGCCGCTTCTGACAGTATAGCAAATGGCGCGACACGGAGGTCTCTCAGGCCATCAAACGCTAGGTCGGCTGCAGCCCGTTTATTGCAGCTGTGTCGCCGGCCTTTTTTACCGATACCTCGTCCGTGGCGTCCATCGGCCAGAAACAGGACGCGCCTTGCTGCCCAACATACCGCAAACCAGAAACTCGCCCTGCGCCGCACTTCGCCACAGCTCACCCGGTATGATAACCAGGCACGGCGACCGTAGCACGACGAATCGCCACCGTTTCCCTTTTTGCTTGCCAAGCCTACCCGGACTAAAATTACCTTGCAAAGGTGGGCGAGAAGCAAGGCCGCGGTACTGGGTCCTTTGGCGCTGGGCGCATCAGCGTAACGGTGTGAACTCAGGCCAACATCTGTCGCGTTTGTGCGTATAGTGTCGCAGTGGGCCGGTGCGCTGCTCTACTTTTCGCCACTGTTGCCCGAGCTTCGCTGTGCATGCTTGGACCCGGTACAAACAGCGAAGCAACTTCACAGCATAATGGGTGGCATTTGCAGCTGGTGAGGAACTGGAGGTAGCGCCCGTGAGCGAATCGTCTTCGCCCTTGAATGAAAGTGCCCAGGCGCAAACGCTATCGTCGTTAACCGCAGAAGTTGCCAAGGGCTGCACTGAAGCGCCCGCCATGCCCAAGGTATCCTGGTGGATGCAAATGGCCACGTTCTTGGTCATTGTCGTGCCATTTTTGGGCATCGTAGCGGCGCCATTTCTCATGAGGGGTTGGGGCTTCCGCTGGCTTGACCTCATTCTACTGGTGAGCATGTACCTGCTGACGGCCCTGGGGATTACCGTCGGCTACCACCGGCTATTTACCCATCGCAGTTTTGAGACGTATCTGTGGGTCAAGGCGATTCTGGCTATTCTTGGCTCGATGGCATTAGAGGGGCCATTGTTGAAATGGGTGGCGATGCATCGCCGGCATCACCAGCACAGTGACACACCCTCCGATCCCCACACGCCCCACCATCACGGTTCCGGGTGGGCTGGATTACTCAAGGGTTTATGGCATGCCCACGTGGGCTGGCTCTTCTTTCCCGAGCCACCCGATTGGCAGTCCTATGTCAAAGACTTGCACAAGAGTGCCACTCTTTGCTGGATCAGCAGGCTATTTCTGGTCTGGGCGGTGTTGGGGTTGGCCTTACCGGCGGTCGTCGGGGGATTGGTGAGCGGTAGCTGGGCCGGAGCATGCACTGGCTTTCTCTGGGGTGGACTGGTGCGGGTCTTTCTGGTGCACCACGTAACCTGGAGCGTGAACTCCGCCTGCCATTTGTGGGGCTGGCAACCCTTTCGCAGCGAGGACCAGAGCCGCGACAACCCTGTATTGGGTGTGCTTGCCCTGGGCGAAGGCTGGCACGCTACCCATCACGCCTTCCCTACTTCGGCACGCCACGGTCTTCGCTGGTGGCAACTCGATCTCAGTTACTATGTCATTCGTTTCTTGAGTTGGCTGCGCCTGGCTTGGAACATTCGGCTTCCCAGCCAGGAAAGCGTGGAACGAGCCCGGCAGATCGAAGCTGGTGAGGGGTAAGCGAGCGGGTAAGGCATGTGCGAGCGGGCGGCCACACAGACGCTGGTCGGCTTATTCTTTCACCTAGAACCCCCGCCGGCGCGAACCTTGCCTGTTTTATGTACCGCTGTAAGCTACGCAGCTGGCAACCGTTAGCAGGAGCGTTCCGGCTGGCTTTGGAACTCTCGTGTCCCTTTCACACTGTCGCACCCACCTGGGAACGGTTGCCGAAGAGCGTTCCCTTGCTGCCGAAAGACACGTGCTGCTCCAGCACGCTGACCCAGGGAAATTTGCGTGCAGATGCGATCAGAAGCCAGCCAATGTATTGAAACGCGTGTAGACAGGGGAAGTGATGGCCTCCTTCTTGGCCGCTAGTTCCAGCGTTCCAAAAGCCCCGCCAATGAGCTGGCAAAGTCGGCTAGCGGTTACCTTCTCCGAAAAGCCAGCCGATCGTATCATTCCAATGGAAGGGAGCACAGAACTCTGGTAGGGCAGAGCGGATCGGGAATCGTTGCCCTCGAGGAGCTGACTATGCCGCAGGCCATTGTCGATCCGGGCGAATTGCGCCGCTTTGCGCACAATCTAAAGCAGTTTGTCCTTGACTTGCAACAGCGTTTGCAGGTCCTACATAGCCAAATGGTTTCGCTAGGCGACACCTGGCGCGACCAGGAGCATGAGAAATTCGCCGAAGAATTCCAGCAAACGGTGCACGTGCTCAAACGTTTCATGGAAGCGGCGGAGAAGCAGATCCCATTTTTGCTTCGTAAAGCCGAGAAAATTGAGGAATACCTGAGAATCCGCTAGGGCCATGGCCGAACAGGCACGGGTGTTGTCAGTCGAGGTGCTCGAGGAGCTTCGAGCAGCCCTGGTGCTGTTCAAGCAGGAGGCAGCTGCGGCGCTGAGTTCCGTGGCGCTAATCATCGAGCGTGTCCATGTCTGGCTCGACCAGCAAGAGCGGTATTGGAAACAGGAGATCCGCAAGCGGGAGCAGGCTGTCTCCGAAGCGCGGTTGGAATTACAGCGCCGCAAATTGATGCAAGTGCTGGACCGCCCTCCCGATACCACTGAGCAAGAAAAAGCTCTCCGCCGTGCCCAGGCTCGATTGGAAGAAGCAGAGCGCAAGCTTCGCGCCGTCAAAGCCTGGATTGTGCAATGGCCGCGAGCAGTCAACGAGTATCGTCCCAGCGGGCAACGCCTGGCCGACTTCCTCGAAATCGAAATGCCCAAACTCCTGGCCTGGATGCAAGGGAGAATTGAGGCGCTGGAGGCGTATCTGGCCACGCAGCCGCCACCTTCCGCCACGCCGCCGGCATCGCCGCCCGCTGAATGTTCGTCACCACCAGCCGACCTACCATCCTGATGCCTGGGAGGATGGCCGACACGGAGATGGGAATTCCGATAGCTACCAGTCAGCTTATCATCCTGACCACCGGCGCCGTCGCAGGAAGGAAACCACGCAGCGTAACTCTAGCAACCAGGGAAACTGCCGTGTCCTTGCAAAGCGGTATTGCCCAACTTCAGGAAGCCCTACGCCGTCTCGCACAGACCGCTGAACAGGTTGGTCTGTATTGGACAGACGCCAAGTATCAGGAATTCCTGACCGAGCACTACCAGCCGCTAGAAATGCTGGTGCGCCGTACACTACAAGAAATGGAGCGCCTGGAACAGGCCCTGCACCAGATGCAGCGCGATTGCACGTAAGCTCTCGAGAAACCATGTCCGCGACACTGACCGAAGCCCCCGCCCTTGTCCCTTGCACCAGCTTACTGGAGCAAGAGCGGCAGATGCTTGCGCAGCTGCGCCAGTGGATCGAGTGGCGCGTCCAGGCTGAACAGGCCATCAAGGAGCAGTACCGCCGCCGGCTCGAAGCAATCGAGGCAGAACGGCGGACGCAACTCCCCGGCCTCGAGCGCAATTATCAACTGCAGCGCTCGCAGTGGCAGCGTCAACTCGAAGAGGCCCTAGCCGCACTGGCGACGCGCCAGGACCAAGAAAGCACGCAGATTCAGAACGAATGGGAGCGCCGCCGTACTGTCTTTCTGGAACGCGTTGAAGAACACAAAGCTCAACTTGAGCGACAATTCCAGCAACGGAAGTGGGAATTGCAAACCCTTTACGAGGCCGCCGCTACCGACCTGGAGACGCGCGCCCGAAACCTCGAACTCAATTTGCAATCGGAATCAGCACGCATCAAAGCCATCCGCTCCGAATCCCGCGAGTTACTGCGGCGCTGGCGCCAATCCGTGGATCAAGTAGTCATCACGCGGCGTACGTTCAAAGACGATGAAGACCTGCTGGCCGTCATTCAGGCAAAAACTGCCGAAGCCAAACAATATCTTGAGCAGCTGCGGGGGTTAGTGCTGCCTCGGCTCTTTGAAGGTCGCCGGTTTTGGTGGATTGTCCTGCTCAGCATCTTGCTGCTGGCTCCGCTAGCGGTAGTTGCTGTAGCGTTTGTCCAGGAAGCGGACCCATTGGCCTGGGTGAAACTCGATTTTTGGTGGAAACACGGCTTGCTAGCGGGAGTCGCAGCCGGGGCCGGTACGGTTGTAGGCAGCTTGCTGGTGCTGGCCAGTTTTTACCTGGCAGCTCGCTGGCGGGTGAATCAAGTTTACCAACCGTTGCTCGCTGCCCTTTATGAGGCAACCAAAGCGGGACAAGTCTGCTTGGAACGTGCTCAAGCGGAGCACCGCCAAAGGGCCGCCGAACTTAAGGCCCGCCGCCAGCAGTACGAGGAAACCCTCAAAGACATGGTAGCCCGCAGGCGCCGTCAGCTCAACGAATTGGAAATGCAGAGCCAGCGCGACCTGCAATTGCTGGACGAACAGTATCAGAGCCGATTATCCCAACTCCGGCAAGAGATTGAGCAGAGCCGCCAACAAATCACTCAGGACATCCAGAACCGATTGGCCCAGCTCGACCAGGAGTACCAGGCGAACAAAGTGGCCATCGAGAACCGTTACCAACAGAGTCTCCGTGAGTTGACCGAGTGGCATCAGCATCGTTGGACAGAAATGCGGCAACGCTGGATTAGCGCGATGCACGAGTTGACGGAATCGGCAAAGGCACTGCGGCGTGCTGCTTACGCCGCGTGTCCCCCCTGGTCGGATTCGTTCTGGAATGACTGGCAAGCGCCGGCCCAGCCTCCGCGACTAGTTCCGTTGGGCCGGTTCCAAATCAGCTTGGAAGATTGGCCCGGAGCTATTCCCGAAGATGCCGAGATGCGCGCCCATACCCCCAACGAATTGGTCTGGCCCGCGGCTCTCGAATTCCCCGAACGCTGTTCTTTGCTGGTACGCTTGCCAGGCGACACCCTGGAAGCGAATGCCCGCGCCGCCGCTATTCGTTTGATGCAGATGTATTTGTTCCGCCTCATCGCCACCCTGCCCCCCGGCAAACTCCACTTTACCATCATTGACCCCGTTGGCCTGGGTGAAAGTTTCTCCGCGTTGATGCACCTAGCTGATTACGACGAAGCACTCGTTACCAGCCGTATCTGGACGGAACCGCAGCATATCGAACAGCGCCTGGCCGATCTCACTGCCCACATGGAAACGGTGCTGCAAAAATACCTCCGCAACCAGTACGCCACGCTTGAAGAATACAACTTCCAGGCGGGGGAATTGGCCGAGCCTTATCGCATTTCGGTGGTTGCGGATTTTCCAAACAATTTTACTTCCGAGGCCGCACGCCGTCTGGCGAGCATTGTTGCTAGCGGCGGGCGTTGCGGCGTCTATACGGTAATCAGTGCGGACTTGCGTCAGCCTATGCCCCATGGTTTCCAGCTCGAAGACCTGGAGCGGGCCGGGGCGATTTTGGTCTGGCGTCATGGCACGCTGGTCTGGGATGATGCCGATTTCGCCAGCATTCCGTTGACGCTCGATCCGCCGCCGCCCGATGACCTGGCTAATCGCCTGCTTCATCGAATTGGCCCAGCAGCGCTGGCGGCGAGGCGCGTGGAAGTCCCCTTCAACTGGGTCGCCCCGCCTCCAGAAAAACGCTGGGCGTTCGAGTCCAGCTCGAGTGTCGAAATCCCAATCGGCCGGTGCGGTGCTACCAAACGCCAGTATTTCCGCCTCGGCCGCGGCACCGCCCAACATGCCCTCATCGCCGGCAAAACCGGTTCAGGCAAATCTACTTTGTTCCACGTCCTCATTACTAATCTCGCCTTGCATTACAGTCCTGAGGAAGTGGAGCTTTACCTGGTGGACTTCAAGAAGGGTGTGGAGTTCAAGACGTATGCGACGCACCGCCTGCCGCATGCTCGTGTCATCGCTATCGAAAGCGAACGCGAATTCGGTTTGAGCGTGTTACAGCGGCTCGACGCTGAACTCCGCCGCCGCGGCGAATTGTAGATCGG
>BEIM01000241.1 GCA_002898995.1 bacterium HR36 | reverse complement strand
CTATAACTGCCAAGCGGTGCAGTCCCAGGAGGTCGCGCAGATTGTCGCAGAATTGGAGCGATTGCGCTCAGCGGGGCAAATGTATGGCGGGCAAGGGACCCAGGGCTTGGGACAGGGCGACTTATCGAACACGCAATTTGCTGTGTTGGCCTTGTGGATTGGCCGGCGTTATGGCGTGCCTACAGATCCGGTTTTGTGGAAAACAGCAGATGCCATGCGTCGCAGTCAGAACCAGGACATGGGTTGGTCCTATATTCTGGGGGCGTCCAACCAAACCTCGACCCATGCTATGACCGCAGCTGCGTTGATGTGCCTTTCCACGGGGTATGGCGCCTTGCGGGAAACCTACCTTTCGACGACTGGCAAAAGCGGCTCGCCCAGCCAGAAGGCTCCTGCTCCGCCCGACCCGACGAAAGACCCAGCCATCGTGCGAGGAACCATGTTCTTGGCGACGATCTTTCGGACACCTTTCGAGACTCTGGCTCAACAAGGTTTTGGCTCAGTTCCTTACACGCTTTGGGCCATGGAGCGCGTAGCGATGGTGTATGACTGGAAGACACTAGGAGGGCTGGACTGGCATGCCTGGGGGGCCACGTACTTCTTCAGGACTCAAGCTCCGAATGGGTCATGGAATGACAACAACCGTTGCGGCCCAGTGCCGTGCACCGCGTTTGGTATTTTGTTCCTGATGCGGAGCAATCTCGCTACGGACTTGACTGCCCATTTCCGCGGCGAGGCAGTGTTGCGTACCGGCGACGACAAACCGTTGGCCGGTTCCAAACCCGATAGCAAGCCCGATGCTTCTGCGGAGACCAACCCCGCCAGCGATACCGAACCGCCTAAAGTCTTTACACTGGCTGAACTTACAGAGCGCCTAATCACTGGCTCGGACGCAGAGAAACGAGCAGCCCTCGATCATGCCACGCAAGCCCCAGGAGGTATTTACACGCTTGCTCTAGCGCAGGCCATTCCGCGGGCGTTGCAGGCCAACGAGCAAACCGAATTCCGCCGCGCCCTAGTGCGGAGAATGACTCGCATGAGCACCGAGACTTTACACGCTTACATGAAGCACGTGAACCCCGAATTGCGCCGTGCCGCAGCCTGGGCAGTGGCTTTACGCGATGAGCAAAGCCTGGTCTCGGCGCTTGTGCCCTTGCTCGAAGACAACGACGCGGATGTCGCTAACACCGCATACCTGGCCCTTAAGACGCTCACAGGCAAGGACTTTGGCCGCAGCGCCACTGCTTGGAAAAAATTCTTCGAACAATCGGTCCAGCCATGAACTCGCCCTCCAAGCCGGGAGCTCCCTCATGATAGGAGATGGTTATTCGGAACCGACTCCGCCGTTCTCTAACCGGGATCGTTGGTTGCTCGGCTTGCTGAATGGCTCGCTGGTGTTGGGATTGATGCTTTTTCTGATCGTGAGTACCCAAGGATGGGCTTTGTGGTTTTTCCTCGTGATTGGCGGCCTGGCGCTTTTGGGCGTGGTGCATTATTTCCTCTGGGGTCGGGCAATGGAACGTGAAGTCCGCGCTGAGCGCGAACGCATGCTCCGCGATGAAGCCACCCAATCCCAGGAGCGCTCTTCCAGTTCCTCGGTTTTCTGGTCCCGACGTTTTTGACGAAGTTACCTTGCTACTGCGGTCTTTGTTTTGGCCGCGCATTTCTATCTTGCTAGGCGTGGACTTCTACAACAATTCCCCGATAACCGATGCCCAATTTTACTCAGGTGCTTCTACCTCTGTGTGCAAGCAAGCCCAAACAAAACGATCCGTTGGCAATGCCACATTCGCCCTTGAGCACCTTTCAAGGTTACGCATCACCTAGCGACACCCATGGCACTGAAAGTCCAAGAGCGATGGGCATCACAGCATACCGTGATGGTGGCGGACACTTATTCCGGTGTGAAAACCATGACGGTTGACTTAGCCCGGCCACTTCCGGTGCCTAGACCGTCTACGCCGTTTTGCCGACTCGTTACGGGACCAGGTTCGTTGACCACTTCACTGGCTTGCACACAAAGTTGAAAAATGCTGAAATCTCGACGAGAGGCTGGCATTTTCCAGAACATTGGCAAGGTAGCCATAGCCGGCCCGCTTTCGAGTACGTACGTTACATTTGCACTGGCGACGCTTAACGGGTTTAAAACGCAACGCAGACTCCAGGTTTGCGTGCGAGATCACTCCCGCCGCAGGTACCCGAGGATTCGTAGGATAGCTGTGCCTAGCGCATACCAGGAGAATCGCAGAGAGCAAGGCGCGGTGAGGAACATGGTTTGAAGAAGGATTCAAACGGCTTGAGCTTGAGGCGAAGCGTCGTGCCAAGTGGGTTTGCAGAGCATGACCCCGACTTGGACAAAAACGGACAGAAACAGCCCATGAAACGCATCAAGATAAGGCGAAACAACCAATCTGAATCTAGTAAACGGAGAGCGAATGGCAGCAAAAACGGGTGCAGATAGCCCCGATCGGGCTTGGAAGAGTCGAAGGCAAAGGTCGAATAACGGTGAGGATGAGGAAGGAGCCATGAGTCAGCACAGCGTACCGTGGATTCAGGAAATCGGGGAACGCGAATTTGAATGCGCGGTGATCGAAAAATCGCGAGAAGTCCCTGTAGTGGTGGAGTTCATGGCCCAATGGTGTGGGCCGTGTCGGCAATTGGGGCCGATGCTAGAGCGGTTGGCGCGGGAGTACGGAGGGCGTTTTGTGTTGGTAAAAGTGGACATAGACCAGAATCCATATTTGGCGATGAGTTTGGCGGTGGAAGTAGTGCCGACGGTGATGGCGTTTAAAGAGGGACAGGTGGTGGGTCGGTTTCATGGCGCCCTGTCGGAAGCACAGGTAAAGGAGTTTTTGGACACAGTGGTGCCGAGTGCGTTGCAGGAAGAACTGGCGCATCTGCGGGAGCTAGTCCGGCAGGACGCTGCGGCAGCGTTGCTACGCCTGGAGGAGTTGAGGCAAGCTCATCCAGGTGATGAAAATGTGGCGGCGTTGCGGGCGGTGGCTTTAGCCGAGTTGGGCCGATGGTCAGAGGCGTTGGAGGAGGCGCGGCGAGTAAGCGAAGGGAGCGACTATTATCAGGAGGCGAGCAATGTGCTGGCCCGCGCCCAATTTCGAGAGGAGGCGGAGCGGATGGGAGGGCCGGCGGCCTGCCAGGAACGAGTGCGCCTGGAACCCCAGAACGCCGAAGCACATTATCGTCTGGGGATTTGCCTGGCGGCCGCGGGGCGATTTGAAGAGGCGCTGGCGGCACTGCTGCGGGCGGGAGAGCTAAACGCCACGCTGGCGCAGGGTCCTGTGCGCGAGGCAATGGTGCGCATTTTCCACTTGCTTGGGGATGACAGCGAGCTGGCCAACACCTACCGCAGCCGGCTGGCGGCTTTGCTTTATTGAGGCGCCCCCAACCGCTTGAGATGTTCTGTCATCCCCGTCATGCCTGCTAACGCCAGACCTTCTCAACTTGTAAGCGCAAGGGATGTTGGGCAGGGAGATCGGGTACGGCAAGCCGCTCATGAGGCCAGTCGGCCTGCGTGCCATCCAGGTATATAGCGCCTTGGGTGCCTAACAGAAACAAATCTACACCCAGGCAATGGTGGCAAGTGGCACTCGGGACCGAGGAAGTTGCTGCTGCAAGGGGCCTCGATTCCACGTGTGAGATGACCGCGGTGGCCGAAGGGCGGAACTCGACCAGCAGGGTAACGTCGCGGTGATCGGTGGTCCGGGTGAGCTGAATTTTCTCCGGGGCCGGTTGCATCCACTGGGAAAGGACGTCGAGCCAACGTGCCAGTTTGGGCGGAAGTTGCGCGGGAGGGGTATCGCTTTGCCACATGCAGCGGGCGAAAACCAGCGTTCCCAGGCGTCGTGCTTGGAGGATTTCGTTCACCTGCTGGATCAACGTGTCCCATCGGGTCATGGCCTAAGCCCCAAGATTCGGCGAGCTGACGTCTGCTGCTTCATTCGTGTCATTCAGGCAACAGTGCAGAATTGACAAGCACGGGATTCCACGGCCGCAATTGCCAGCGCACGAAAACCCCCTCGCGGCAAAACGGATCGCCGCGCAGGAGTTGTTCCGCTTCCTCCACACTGGCGGCCTCGTAAATGATCAGCGCCCCGCTGTCGTCCGTGAACGGGCCCGAGGCCACGAGTTTGCCCTGATTTTTCAAGTGGATGAGGTAATGCCGATGAATAAGGCGCACCGCCTGAATTTTTGCCCGATCAGCCGCGTACTCGATGATAGCTGCAAATTTCATGGTGGCGTCCTGGTGGCTGAGTGGGAGAGGCTAGTATCTGAGCCAGAGTTTGCGGTCGAGGATGCGATAATTGATGGCCTCGAAGACGTGTTCTGGGCGAATGTCCTCGGCGTCCTCGAGGTCGGCAATAGTGCGGGCGACGCGCAAGATGCGATCATGGGCGCGTGCCGAAAGCCCGAACTGTTCGACGGCACCCCGCAGTACATTTTGCGAGGGTGTGTCCAGTCGGCAAAACTGGCGAATTTGGCGGCTGGACATCCTGCCATTGAGTGTGGGATGGGGTGCGAAGCGCTGGCGTTGCCGGTGGCGAGCCCGCAGCACCAGTTCCCGCATCTGCGCACTGGTCAAGCCTTCGCGAGAACTGGCCAAATCCTGCCACGGCACCGCGGGTACTTCGACGTGGAGGTCAATGCGGTCTAAGAGCGGACCGCTGATCCGCGACACGTAGCGTTCGATGGCCGTGGGGGCACAGAGGCACTGTCGCCGGGGGTCGCCAAAATAGCCGCATGGGCAAGGATTCATGGCGGCCACGAGAATGAAGTTAGCGGGAAAGGTGGTGGAAGCCAAGGCCCGGGAAATGGTAACGCGGCCTTCCTCGAGAGGTTGGCGGAGGACTTCCAGAGTGCGGCGGTCGAATTCGGGAAGCTCGTCGAGAAAAAGCACGCCGTGATGCGCCAGGGAGATTTCCCCAGGCGAAGGAACCGAACCGCCACCGACCAAGCCCGCATCACTCACCGTGTGATGAGGTGCGCGAAACGGCCTGACCGTAAGCAGGGGCTGATCGGGTGGGAGTAATCCTAGAGCGCTGTAGATGCGCGTGGTCTCGAGGCTCTCTTCGGGAGTCAGCGGCGGCAAAATGGTGGGGAGACGCCGCGCCAGCATAGTTTTCCCGGAACCGGGCGGCCCGCTCATGAGCACGTTGTGGCCACCCGCTGCTGCAATAACCAGCGCCCGCTTGGCAAACTCCTGTCCGCGTACCTCGGCAAAGTCCACGTCATACACGTTCAACCGCGAAAATATCCCATCCACATCCGTGGGCACTGGTTCCATAAGCAGCTGCCCGGTGAGCAGACCAACCGCTTCGCTAAGTGTGCTTGCAGGGAATACGGCAACCTCTTGGACGACTGCCGCTTCTTTGGCATTGGCCGCGGGCACGAGGAAACGCTGGATGCCTAAGCGTGCGGCAGTCATAGCCATGGAGAGGGCACCCTTAATCCGCCGCGCGGAACCGTCTAACGCCAGCTCCCCTACCACCGCCCATTCCTCCACCTGTTCCGGGCGCACCTGCCCAGACCCAATCAACATCCCTAAGGCAATGGGCAAATCGAAACTGGCAGCATCTTTGCGCAGGTCAGCGGGTGCCAAATTGATGACGACGCGCCCTTGTGGTGGATGGTAGCCCAGATTGGCTAAGGCCCGTTCGATGCGGTGGGTGCTTTCCCGCACCGCGGCTTCCGGTAATCCTACCAGCACGGTCTTGGGCAACCCGGGCGACACATCCACTTCCACGTCCACAGGCACGGCGTCTATGCCGATCAGGGCAAACGTCTTCAACCGCGCGAGCATCCCTTTGGTCTCCGTCAGGTGCTTCGGCCCATGTTTCTTCGAGCCCGTGCAGATTCATTGTGCACAGGGTGCGCGGCAAATCAAGGCACTACCGGTCGTTATTC
>BEIM01000240.1 GCA_002898995.1 bacterium HR36 | reverse complement strand
GATCGAGATGGCTGGTGGGGCTGGCTGGTTTACGATATTTGCGTGACCTGGATTGAAGGAGGTGTGCATCACTGTTCCGCCGCGCGCTTTCGCCAACTCTGCCAGAGTGCGGGATTTCGTCACCTACGGCAAACCCGTCATGGTACCCTCGCGCCGTTTCTGCTCACCATCGCAACTGCCGTGAAAACCCCATCTGTCGTTTCCCTGCCCACAGCGCTGGCAGCATAAGGCACTCTTCGCCTGGCAATGGCCAGACTCCGAGATATGGCATTTCCTTACTGGACGCTTTCCCATTGTCTCACCAGTTAGCCACTGCATACAGCAGGACCGACCGGCATAAGCCAACCGTGGCGTTAGGTGTTTAGCAGGCGCTCAGGCCCCCGATTTCCCGATGGGCTGATGCGCTCTGCTACCACAAGCATCCGCGAATAGCGTGTCACAACGCGATGCCTTCCGGCAAAAAGCCCTCCCTAACTCGCGTCCAAGAATCGGGAGTCATTTGACCGCGAAGCAGAAAATGGTGTCCTGATCCCGTATGAAAAGTTTGCCGTTGGCCAGTACAGGATGGGGCCAGCTAGGGCGATCGCTGCGCTCTGGGAGTTTGAAACGAGCCAGTTCGCGGTAAGCTCTCGGATTCGCTTCCACCAGTCCCACCACGCCGTTTTCACTAAGCACGAAAAGCAGGCCATCGGCGTAAACCAGTGAGCCTTTGCCGACACTACGGTCTTTCCACATCACCTCGCCCGTGTCCCATTTCAAACAGGTCAACACGCTGCTGTCGTACCCATAGACGTAGCCATCTACCAGAACGTAGCCGCCGTGGTGGTTCTTGAGGTTCTTGTTGAAATACACTTCATCCGCGCGGCCATCAGGGGAAAGACGCAGCAGGGCACACCCAGTGCCGTAGTCGGAACTATATAGGATGCAGTTTTCGTGAACCACTGGGGTAGCGATATTGGCGGTGCGATTGGCGACTTTGTCATAACGCCAAAGGAATTGACCATCCCGCAGTCGGCAAGCGTAAGCACCTCGACTGGTAAAAGTAGCGACCTGTTCGAGGTCTCCTACCCGGAAGAGAATGGGCGAGGCATAGCCGGCAGGTTCGCGCCCCTTACTCTGAGGATCTTTGCTTGTCCAGACGACCTGGCCAGTGTACTTGTTCAAGGCGACCATAGTTCCCTTGTTGCCGCCAGGTGTCATGATGAGCCAATCGCCTACGACCAGCGGGGATTCGCTGATACCCCAGCCGATGTTGGAGGCGTCAAACTCTTTGAGGATGTTTTTGCGCCAGACGGCGCCGCCGTCGGCGAGACGCAAACAGGCGAGATCGCCGTTAGCGCCCAAGGCATACACCATCTCGCCATCAATCGTAGGCGTACACCGTGGCCCATCGCCGTAGCTGTTGTGATAGGCAGGGCCATGCACAACGCGCCAGAGTAACCGACTCGTAGCTACGTCATAGCAAAGCACATATTCCTTTTCGTCCGCCCCCTCCCTGAGATTGCCCATCGTCAGCAAGCGTCCGCGGCTAATACTGGGGCCACTGTAGCCGCGACCGGCACCGCTGGCCTTCCACACCAGGCGCGGCCCATCCTTGGGCCAGCTGCGCAAAAATCCGGTCTCGCGCGATTTGCCATTACGTTCAGGCCCACGCCATTGGGGCCAATCAAACGGTTGCGGCGCGCTCAGGGAGCCTTTTTGGCTGGCGAGGGGTTGCGGTGTTTGCAACAACCCGAGGGTGGCAAAGACTAAGAGAATAGTGCCCGATAGGCAGCTTAGGTTTTTGGCCATGGATGGGACTCCTACAGTGGTTCGAGGCGGGTGCTGTGTAAAGGGCGGCGTTATTTCGGGGGCCAATATTGGCCGCATCAGGAGGGAATCCGATCCATAGTATGCAGGGGAATGAGGGTCCGTCTATAGTGGGGGGTTTCGCAGTTCTCGTGGAGCGGCTTGTGGACTCCTAAGTGCCGTTCACACTGCACGCGCCTCAAAAACCAGGCTAGGCTCGGTAACTATGCCGTCGGAAAACTTATCCCAAATTGTCCCAGGCGCGGTTACTGCTCGTCGTCTTGCCATAGGCGCAGCGCTTCCAATGCATAAAACTGCGGTAGGCCGAGTTGGTCATACAAAGCGGCGGTATGCCGATTGCGTTCTTCCGCACGTTGCCAGAACTCGCGCAGGTCTGTTCCTGGGAACATGGGGCGATCTTTTTGCGACTGGTGTTTGAAGATGGCGAGCTTTTTACGTTCGAGCTCGGTGGGGCTGAGCGGGATAGCGCGGTCAATCTCATGCGGCTCCCACTCCTGCCAGGCGCCGCGATACATCCAGACCTCAAACTGGCGCCCCTGGCGGCGCAGCTGGCGCACCGCACGAAAGATTGCTTCGGCGCAGAGCCGATGCGTCCCGTGAGGATCGGAGAGGTCGCCCGCCATATAGATCTGAGCCGGCTGGAGCTGCTCCAGTATCTGCACGACTACCTCCACATCCTCGGCAGAGATGGCCTTCTTCTCGATCGTCCCCGTACGGTAAAAGGGCATGTCGAGGAAGTGCAACTGTTCAGGCGGGATGCCCACACTGCGGGCAGCGGCACGCGCTTCCGTTTCACGAATGAGGGCTTTAATTTTCAGAACTTCGGGTTTGTCGGGTTCGCCAGGCCGCTTGTTGGCTAGCAGCTGGCGAATATGCTGAGCGACCTCGGCAGTGCGTTCCGGACCGATGCTGAAATAGTCATTGAACGCGGCAACGAAATCGGTGAAGCGCAGGGCATCATGGTCGAAGACGGCAATATTGCCACTGGTCATATAGGCGATATGCACCGTGTGGCCGTGTTCCACCAAGTGGATGAGCGTGCCGCCCATGCTGATGACGTCGTCATCGGGATGCGGGCTGAACACCAGTACCGTCTGCGGCACAGCACCTCCTGGATTGACTTCGATGGTCCGCAGCATCTCGTCGAAGACCCGTTGCGCTAGCCGCTGTGCGGGACCGTGTTCCCGCAGCAACTCATACAAATGATGTTCGCGGAAATCGTCATCGGTCAGCATCAATAGCGGCTTGGAGATGCGAAAACTGAGATGCAGCACGGCCCGGCGAATCAAAGACGGTGTCCATTCTACGGGGCCAAAACGCCAGGGCTCACGCACTGCAGTCAATTCTGCTGCCGCCGGTTCATCCACGATAAACGTGGCGTCGAGATGTTTCTGCAAATGGCTGGCGGGCACAGCGTCGGACGGTTCTTCTTCGACAGCGCGGCGCACGATGGCTGCTTTATGTTCGCCAAAGGCCAGCAACACAATTCTCCGCGCTTCGAGAATGGTGCCCACCCCCATCGTGATCGCCTGGTGCGGCACGTTTTCTTCGCCGAAAAAGCCGCTGGCTGCATCGCGGCGGGTTACGGGATCGAGTGTCACCAGGCGGGTCCGGGTTGTGCACGTGGAACCAGGCTCGTTGAAGCCAATGTGTCCTGTGCGCCCTATGCCCAATACCATCAAATCAATCCCCCCAGCCCGGCGGATTTTATCCTCATATTCCGCGCAGTATTCCTCCACACGCTCTAGGGGCACCGTACCATCGGGGATGTGGATATTCTCTGAGCGAATATTGACGTGTTTGAAAAAGTTTTCCCACATCCACGCGTGGTAGGAATGAGGGTCGCTTGCGGGCATCGGGTAATATTCATCCAAATTGAACGTGATCACCCGGGAGAAATCCAGCCCTTCTTCGCGATGCATGCGAATCAATTCCCGATACATGCCTACCGGTGTCGAACCCGTCGGCAGCCCCAGCACCGTGTACCGACCCGCTGAGTTATTCGTCCGCACCAGCGCGGCGATTAGCAGGGCCACGTGTCGGGAAGCCTCGGCGCTGGTGCGAAAGACCAGCGTCGGTATCCGCGTTCCGCGCAAATAACGCGAGGGTGTCGTGGCCGGTGTCCGCGCAGTCATGGGCGTGTCCTCCCGATTCGATGCCGGCGAAGCTTGTTGCGCCTCACCTAGCCGGAACACACTAACCCTAATCATATCCGTATCCTCGCGATACATCCCGATCGTTTCGGCATTATCCCGATGCGATCCGGGCGCAACTTGTCGCAGGTTATTGCCTACACTATCACCCCACAATGCCCGAAGCAAGCGCTGCGCTACAGAGTCGGAGTATGGCAGACGGAATCGAGAGTCGGCACATCCTTCCCTTCTGCTAGTGCGAACACACCTATAACGACGTTCGGTTTCGTTCGGTCAGCCAAACACAGCACGAGCGCGACACGCACATGCAACGGCATGCGCTTTCGTGCAGTGAACGAACCACATGAAGAGTGACAGGCGCTAAGCCGCCGTGGCGCAACGAACACATTGACATTCACATGGACGTAATACTGGCTCGACGGCCGCCCACACACTGAACGCGTTCGTGCTAAGCCAAACGCAGTCGTAAGGCGCTGTCGCGACTTACTATATGGAGTGACGTGTGTCCGGTTCAATGTCGGCGAAACGACGCCGTAAGCATCCATGCTAGCTCGTGGCGATGAATGAAGGATAGGATTACCGCCAATCGTTAATCACACCCAGAAAGAAGAGGTTTCTGACATAGGCGGCGCGTTTCGCAAGGCTAGCAGCGTCCTCAATCTTGGCCGCCTGTTCCCGACGTGTGAACGGCGTAATTTAGTAGGGCGCAAGGTGAAGCGGGCATTGGAGGAACAGAACTATGCCACTATACGTGGCCGCTATTGACCAAGGGACGACAAGTACACGTTGTGCGCTAGTGGATCGGGCGGGGCGAATTATCGCCTTAGCGCGCAAAGAACATCGGCAAATATTCCCACAACCGGGCTGGGTAGAGCATGACGCACTGGAAATCTGGCACAACACGCAAGCGGTAGTCCGCGAGGTGCTGCAAGCGGTAGGGGGAAGCGCACGCGATCTGGCGGCGGTGGGAATCACCAACCAGCGCGAGACTAGTGTTTTGTGGCGGCGGGATTCGGGTGAACCAGTGGCTCCGGCCATTGTCTGGCAGGACACGCGCACCGCTGAATTAGTGCAGAAATTGGCAGCTGATGGAGGCCTCGATCGTTTTCGCCCGCAGACAGGGTTACCGCTGGCTACTTACTTTAGCGGCCCGAAAATTCGTTGGTTGCTCGACGCCTTGCCCCAATACCGTCGGGCGGTAGAAAATGGCGAAATCTTGTTCGGCACTATGGATAGCTGGCTCATCTGGAACCTGACCGGCGGGGTAGCTGGCGGTCGGCATCTTACCGATGTCACTAACGCTAGCCGCACATTGCTGTTCAACCTCCACACTTTGCAATGGGACACGCACATTCTGCAAACGCTCGGCATTCCACCAGCGATGTTGCCACAGGTCCGCTCCAGCAGTGAGGTTTACGGTGTATCGCAGGGCGAATTGGCAGATGTGCCGATTGCAGGCGATCTGGGCGATCAACAAGCTGCTTTGGTGGGTCAGACGGCGTTTGCGCCTGGCGAGGCAAAAAACACCTACGGCACTGGCGGTTTTGCCCTGCTCAACATCGGGCAGCACCCATTACTGTCGCAGCACGGCCTGATCACGACCGTCGCCTATCGTTTTGGCCAGCAACCCGCCGTTTACGCCCTCGAAGGCTCCGTCGCCATCGCCGGCGCACTGGTACAATGGCTCCGCGACAATCTCGGCATTATCCGCGCTTCTGCCGAAGTTGAGGACCTTGCGCGGAGCGTTACGGACAATGGCGGAGTCTATTTTGTGCCAGCGTTTTCAGGGTTGTTCGCGCCGCACTGGGACAGCACCGCCCGCGGCGTAATCATCGGCCTGACACGTTTTGTGCACAAAGGGCACCTCGCGCGGGCTGCCTTGGAGGCCACAGCGTTCCAGACTGCTGATGTCCTGGACGCCATGTACGCCGACTCTGGCATTCCCTTGCGGGAGCTTCGCGTAGACGGGGGCATGGT
>BEIM01000239.1 GCA_002898995.1 bacterium HR36 | reverse complement strand
CCGAGCTTTTCTCACATAGCCACGGCAGGCTGCCGACTCTGGCTGAGCGCCACGGTGCCTCCGCAACCTCGCAGGAATACGCTGTCGCGCCGAAGCAGCACTGGTGCTTCGATCGGGCGACGCGTGGGCGATGTCTTCGCAGGGCACATTCCAGCATCCACGCCAGGTTACCACCTGACGCTGTTGCGTCGTGAAGGGCAGCGGTGTTCAAAACACGTAATGCAATCCGCCGGCAGAAAGCGCAGTGCCTGCCGAGTGTCGTCCCGTATCTGTGGTGATAGGTGCATCAGGCGACCAGGGCCTTGAGAGCGGCGAGCGCTTTATCGTAATCGGGTTCCTGGGTGACTTCGGGCACGATTTGGCAATAGCGAATGACACCATCCTTGTCCACGACAAAGACACTGCGCGCCAAAAGTTTCAGTTCGTCAATCAGCACGCCGTAGTTTTGGCCGAAGGAGCGTTCCTGGTAGTCAGAGAGGGGAAGGGAATTGGTGATATTACAGGTGTTGCAGAAACGGTTTTGTGCAAAGGGGAGATCAACGCTGACGGTATAACAATTAACTTTGCCAGCCAGTTCCGCAAGAGCGGCATTGAATTTCTGCGTCTGCGTGCTGCAAACGGGGGTATCGAGCGAGGGTACGACGCTGAATAAAGTCGGCTTACCGGCGAGGGCGTCTGCGAGCGTAACTTTGACCAGCCCCCTGTCCGGCAGAAACCGAAAGCACACAAAATCGGGAGCTTTATCGCCAACCTTGAGTTCCCGACCGACCAAAGTCAGGGGATTGCCTTTGAAGGTTATGCTGCGTGTGGCCATATAGGTCCTCCTGATAGTGAGCCTGACCTGTGTAGGGAGATGGGCGCGGACTCTCCAGCTTTACCGCGCCGCTTTGACCATGGGTTGACGAGCCACATTGTTGCTTCAGGCTATGAATAGGAGCGGGGAGCGTCAAACAGGAGTCAAAAAAATGTGTCAGTCAGAACCGCTTTCCCAGCCTGCATCACACCTCACCCTGGTTGACGAGAAAAAAGCGCGGCATAGATTGTATCATTCCTTTTCCGAAGGCTGGGAACACGGAACCGAGAATGAAGGAAGCGATTGAAAAGGCAGAGGTGCTGATCGAGGCGCTGAGCTACATTCGGCAGTTCCGCGACCGCATTACCGTCATCAAACTGGGTGGCAGCGCGATGGAAGACACGGAGGCGCTGCAGGCGACGTTGCAAGATGTGGTGTTCATGGAGACGGTGGGCATGCGGCCGGTGCTGGTGCATGGCGGCGGTAAGGCGATCGATCAGGCGATGGCGCGGGCCGGCTTGCAGCCCCAGAAAATCCAAGGCCGGCGGATCACTGATGAGGCGACCTTACAGATCGTCGTGCAAGTGTTGCGCGACGAAATCAACACCGACATCGTGCAACGCATGCAGCGACTCGGCGGGCGGGCTATCGGTTTACACACGGGCTCGATGCGGGCGCTGTATGGAGAGAAGCTTTTCCTGGAAACTCAGACGGGCGAGAAGCTGGATTTGGGACGGGTCGGTCGCGTCACTCGGGTAGACACCGATTTGATCCGCAACGTGTGTGCGGCGGGAGTGGTGCCGGTAATTCCCTCGCTGGCAGTGGGCCAAGATGGCGCGTGGCTGAACGTGAACGCCGACACCGCAGCGGCGGCGGTGGCAGCCCACTTGCGTGCCGAGAAGCTAGTGTTTCTCACGGATACGCCAGGGCTGTTGCGTGACCGCCGCGATCCCAACTCGCTAATCAGCAGCTTGACGGCCTCACAGTGCCGGCAGTTAATCCAGGAGCGCGTGATCGAGGAAGGCATGATCCCGAAAGTGGAGGGATGCCTGGAAGCGTTAGCGGCTGGCGTCCGCAAGACGCATATCATTGACGGACGCATCCGGCATTCCCTCTTGCTGGAGATCTACACCGATCAAGGCATCGGCACAGAAATCGTGCTGGACGCTGCGTGAGTCTGAACAATGGCTGCGAAATGATACCGTCCTTCTGCCGAGGTCATGGAGCTTTTCAACGGCTATGTCATTGGGAACTATAAGCGGTTTCCCGTGTGCTTGGTGCGCGGGGAAGGTTCGTATGTGTGGGATGCAGAGGGAAACCGGTACTTGGATTTCTTTCCCGGCTGGGGATGCAATCTACTGGGGCATTGCCCCCGGCGAGTAGTCGAAGCGGTTCGCGAACAGGTTGGGGAACTGATCCATGTGCCCAACACGTGGTATATGGAAGCGCAAGGCCTGCTGGCACAGGCGTTGAGCGAGCGGAGTTTCGGGGGGCAATGTTTCTTCTGCAACAGTGGCGCCGAAGCAGTGGAAGCGGCGATCAAGCTGGCCCGATTGCATGGACGACCGCACCGCTACAAAATCATCGCCATGCTGCACAGTTTTCATGGGCGCACGTTCGGGGCCCTC
Organism: bacterium HR36; assembly: GCA_002898995.1. GTDB lineage: Bacteria > Planctomycetota > Planctomycetia > Gemmatales > HRBIN36 > HRBIN36. The sequence continues at coordinate 3,521 of BEIM01000239.1, read as the reverse complement.
AGCGCCACGGGGCAACCCAAGTACCATCAGGGATTCGAACCGCTGCTGCCGGGATTTCGCCATGTGCCGTTTGGCGATGTGCAGGCGGTAGCCGATGCGATTGATGAGGAGACGTGTGCGATCCTGGTCGAGCCCATTCAGGGCGAAGGCGGGATTCGCATTGCGCCGGCGGGATACCTGGCGGGGTTACGGGAGCTGGCCGATCGCCACGACTTGCTTTTGATTTTCGATGAGGTGCAAAGCGGGATGGGACGGACGGGGCGCTGGTTTGCCTATCAGCACTGGGATGTGGCTCCCGACGTCATGACGCTGGCGAAAGCTCTGGCAGGCGGCCTGGCTGCGGGAGCAGTGATTGCGCGCCAGGAGGTGGCAGCCAAATTGCAGCCTGGGATGCACGCGGCAACCTTCGGCGGCAACCCGATTGCGTGTCGCGCCGCTCTAGCGACCATACAGACCATCGAAGAAGAAGGGTTGCTCGAGCGCGCCGTGGCCATCGGTGCCCGATTCCGCCAGCATCTGGAAGCCGTGCAACGATCCTGTCCGCTGATCCGTGAGCTGCGCATCTGCGGTGCCATGATCGGTATCGAACTGCATGGCGACGGCACGCCGATCGTGCAACGCTGCCTGGAGCGCCGCTTGCTCGTCAATTGCACGCAGCAGACGGTGATCCGCCTGCTCCCCGCGCTGACCATCACTGACGAGCAGATAGATGCGGGTTGTCAGATTCTCGCCGCAGTGCTTCACGAAGCTGCCGCGCAGACGTCGGTTCCCAGCACGCACTGACACGGGCTGCAGCACGGGAGAAAGGTTGCCATGCGCCACCTGCTGAGTCTGGGCGATCTAAGTGCCGCGGAGTTGCAGGGTCTGATTCAGGCGACCGTCCAGCGTAAGAAACGCCCACGCCCGACCACACCGCTGCGGGGAAGCGTATTTGCGTTGATTTTCGAAAAGCCCTCCCTGCGGACGCGCGTCAGTTTTGAGGCGGGGATGGCACGGTTGGGCGGCACTAGCATTTTTCTGACGGGCCAGGAAGTAGGTTTAGGAGTGCGGGAAAGTCTGGCCGATTGCGCCCGCACCTTGAGCCAGTATGTGCAGGCTATTGTGCTGCGCGTGTATCGCCATGAGGTGGTGGAAGAGTTAGCCCGCCATGCCCATGTACCTGTCATCAATGGGCTGTCGGATCGCGAGCACCCCTGTCAGGCTCTCGGTGATTTCGTGACCATGACAGAATTGCTCGGTGAACTCTCCGGAAAAACCTTGGCCTTCATTGGCGATAGCAACAACATCGCCCGCTCGTTGGCCATCGGGTGTGCCATGCTCGGCATGCGTTGGCGGCATGCCTGCCCCGAGGCGTTTCGGTTTGAGCCAGGCTTCTTCGCGGCTCTGCAGGCACGCTTTCCCGAGGCGCAGTTGCAGTATGTGGACGAACCCGCCGAGGCAGTTCGGCAAGCGGACATCATTTACACCGATGTTTGGACAAGCATGGGACAGGAAAATGAGCAGGCCCAGCGTCGGCAGGCTTTTGCTCGTTACCGCGTGGATAGCGATTTGCTGCGCCTGGCACCACCGAGCGCCCGCGTCATGCATTGTTTGCCTGCCCATCGCGGCGAAGAAATCACCGATGAGGTGCTGGACGGCCCGCAAAGCGTCGTCTTTGCCCAGGCGGCCAATCGCATGTACGCCCAGGAAACGCTGCTGTTATGGCTACTGGGCAAATTGCCGCTACCCGTTCCAAAACGCCGCCCTGTGCGCCGACCCGCCCGCCGTTGAATTATTGCCCCTACGGTAAAGCTCGCAGCCTCAAACTCGGCCACCAAACCAACCAGACACCGCCCCTGCTGCCCCAGCTGAGTCGCCAAATGAGTCGTGGGGATCACGTAGGGTGCCACATGGGGCCACATCCGCCAGATACTTGCACTATGCTTCTTTAGCTGTACCACTCTTTCACTGATTTTGACAGAAAGTGATGGAAATTTGCCACCATTTGACCGAAATCACTCATGATCGCGCAAAATCTATCAGCTAACTGGATATGCGCCTATCCTCCCCACCATGAGCCGCTGCCTCGGACCACGGATTGGACACATCTTGCGAACTGTTGGAACGCCATTTTCATTGCCGAAAGGCGCTCGCCGCCTTGGACCACAGGTTCGACTGTCATGGCCACTCCCGAGCTAAACTCCTTCTAGTCCCGGCCTCCGTAAGCCGCCTCGGATCACGGATTGCATCTATCACGGCGACGCGGATCCAAAATGCGGACGCTTTTGATCGCCCTGCAGCCATCTCGGATCACAGGTTGGACTATCATTGCAACTGCGACTCTAGTACTCGGCGTCCCCTTATTGGGAGAGGACGCCCTCGGATCACAGGTTGCACCTATCATGGCGACTGCGATGGCTATCCTCACCGCTAACTATTAACCGCTGCACTGAGCAGCCTCCAGCAACGGCGAACCTCAACAGCCCACGCCTCACCCTTCTCAGCCGCTGGCCCATGCCCTGACCCTCGGCAATCACGCCCAGGACCACGGATGCCGCACCATGCAACACCACCGCGGGCGCTATCTCCTCGCACTTAAACTAATTAATGGTGATGAGGCGGTTGCACCAGTTGCACGTAGGAACATGCGAGCGCACTATCCGCTTCCACTTAATAATTAATAATGATGAGGGGCCCCTGCGTTTCGCGTTGAAGTGGCGTCTCGCCGACCGCACGAAATCCGCGGCGTATGTGCATTTCCCGCCCAAGGTGCACATCGCTATCCGCAGCAAATCGAACACATTGACATGGTTCACCGACTTTTGATTGGGATGACGCTCACGGTGCACACCGCTATCCGCACGCAAGCGAACGCCGCGGCAACCGCGCTTCCCGCAGCAAGGTTCGCGCATACGTTTGGTGCACCTTAGGCATCCCCACCACCGCGCGCTAATTTTCATCGCTCCCATGCAGCACGGCGACGGCAGCAAGCCCGTGGCCGTCCGAGCTCAGATTCGTAAATCGCAATCACCGCGTCGAGATGCCGAGACGGCGACGCCTCCTGCTGCGCTGCGTTCACTGTGTGAAAGCGAATGCCTGACAATGCAAGAAACGCGTGTGCACTTGACTGGGGTGCTGCGTTCGCTGTGGGAAAGCGAATGTGCTTCGCGTGTCGAGTTGGCGAGGGTAGCCCGTGCTCCGCTGGCCGTGGGAAATGGAGCGCGGAAGCAGGATGAATTCCTGCGTTACATCTTCCGCATGCAGGATGAATTCCTGCGTTACATTTTCGGCATGCAGGGTGAATTCCTGCGTTACATCTTCCGCATGCAGGGTGAATTCCTGCGTTACATTTTCCGCATGCAGGATGAATTCCTGCGTTACATCCTCAGCATGCAGGATGAATTCCTGCGTTACATCTTCGGCATGCAGGATGAATTCCTGCGTTACATTTTCGGCATGCAGGGTGAATTCCTGCGTTACATCTTCCGCATGCAGGGTGAATTCCTGCGTTACATCCTCAGCATGCAGGATGAATTCCTGCG
>BEIM01000238.1 GCA_002898995.1 bacterium HR36 | reverse complement strand
TTACCGAATCACTGGTGCTAGGTCGTTGCTACTCTTCAGCAATCCCGCTAGCACCAAACGCGAACGCCTTACTGTGCGAGCCAGCTTCGACGACGGACAAACCTGGCCCAAACAGTTGCTACTTCACGAGGGCCCTGCAGCGTATTCGTGCCTGACAGCGATTGACGCCAACACCATCGGCTGTCTTTACGAACGTGGGGAAAAGCATCCCTACGAGTCGATTTACCTGGCACGAATTCCGCTAGCGTTGCTAATACCTTAACCCCTTATCGAGCAACAAGCGTCCACTCGGGGTGTGTTTGTATCGGGCTTTCGCCCCCCCGCGTGTGAGCACGTACCCTCAGCGTGCCACGCTAGTGAACCAGACGGCCCGCCTGTTCGAGGATGACGAGCCGGCCACCGTAGGTTTTGCTCAGGTTTTCTGGGGTGAACACTTCCCGAGTAGGCCCAGCGGCAATGATCCGCATATTCAGCAGCACCACCTGCTCGAACCACTCTGGAACCGTCCGTAGATCGTGATGCACAACAATCAGAGTCCGTCCTTGCTGGCGAAGTTCCTGCAAGAGACTCAATACGATGCGTTCGGTGGCAGCATCCACGCCGGCAAGCGGCTCGTCCATCAAATAAAGTTCGGCCTGCTGGGCCAGGGCACGTGCCAGGAAGACGCGCTGTTGCTGGCCCCCAGAAAGCTCCCCAATTTGCCGGTTCTCCAAGCCGGTCAGCCCCAACCGCTCAATACACCGCTGCGCCAGCTGGCGTTCCGCTCGACCAGGCCGGCGAAACCAACCCAGTCGGCCGTAAGTCCCCATGAGCACCACGTCCGAGACTGTAGCAGGGAAATCCCAGTCCACACTTTCGCGTTGCGGCACATAGGCTAACCGCCGGCGCACACGGTCAATCGGCTCGCCGAAGAGTCGCACCTCCCCAGTCAACAAAGGTACCAGGCCCAGGATGGCCTTCAGGAGCGTGCTCTTGCCCGCACCATTCGGGCCAACAATCGCCACCAGTGCTGGCTCAGGCAATGTCCAGTCCACATCCCACAACACGGGTTGCCGCCCGTAGGCAACGGTTACATCGTGGACATCGAGAATGGCAGGAGCATTCGTTTTCACCGCAGCGCCTCGACGATGGTGCGAACATTGTGGCGGATCATGCCGACATAAGTACCGGGATTATCTTGCTCGGGCACCTCCTGGTGCAATTCGCCCAGGGCATCTGAAAACAGCTCGCCACCCAGTCGAACAGCGTGCCCTCGTCGTCGGCAAGCCTCGATCAGGGCCTGCACGTTGCGGGGATTGACACTGCTTTCCACAAAGATTGCCTTAATCTTACGGCGCGCGAGCATTTCCGCCAAGGTGTCAATTTCGCTAAGGCTGGCCTCGCTTTCGGTGCTGATGCCCTGGATGCCGTGCACTTCGAGGCCGTAAGCCTGTCCGAAATAACGGAACGCATCGTGGGCAGTGACCAGCACCCGCTGGGCCGGCGGGATGCTTTGAACTTGCTGGCGAACCCACTCGTCCAGCCTAAGGAGCTGGGAGCCGTACTCCTCGGCCAGGCGCTGGTAATCGTCCCGATGACCGGGATCGTATTGCATAAGCACGTCGCGCACCAGCTCCAGGCACTTGTGCCACAGCCTGACGTTGAACCAGACATGGGGATCAAATTCGCCGCCATCGGGGAGCAGGTCTTCTGCGGTCAGCGCGGTGGTCACAGCAAAGGTGAGCTTGCCCTGATGGCGCAAGCTCTGGAGTAATTCGGCCATCTTGCCCTCCAGGTGCAGTCCGTTGTAGAAGACAAGGTCGGCCTCTTGGAGCAAGCGGACATCGTTGGGCCGCGCTTTGTAAAGATGGGGATCAACCCCTGGCCCCATGAGTGCGTGGACTTGCACATGACCATCGCCAGTGTGGCGGACCAGATCGGCTACCATGCCGGTGGTGCACACCACACGAATCGGGTAGTTGCCGTTGTGCTGACGCGGGACAAAAATAGGGCCTGGCTGGGCGAGGGCGGTGTTGGTAGGGTGGTCGCTGTTAGAGTGGCAACCCAGTCCACACACGCAAGCGACCAGTGCCAGCCCTGCAACAGCAACTACGCAACCAAGCCTGACGCTGGCACGCAAACGCACCCCAACTTCCGTCCCACCCGATGATTCCGAGCGCCACCAAGACGGGCATTGTAGATGTTGGGAATCACACGTTGCCTGACTCCGCCGATCAGAAGTGTCATGGGCGGCGGGTGCGACCCAGTTGGGCATAGTCATTCTCACTTGCATGAAGTTTGTAGTAGCGCATGTTGGCCGAATGTGGATACACATTAGGCCGTGCTAATCTATGACGTTAGCCTAGGCTAAAAAAAGAATAAAGATTCTCGGCGGGTTTGTCAATGCTTTTGTCAGTTCGTGAAAACTCGCCATACTGGAGTACGGGCACACAAGCCCTTGAGGTTGGCCTCCATGCAAGGCCAGCTAGGGAGGCAGTGAAAGGAACGCGGAGCGGGATGCGTTTAGCTGACTAGTTCGCGGACGGGTTTGCCGGTGGGCACCAATTCGATGGGCCGGCCATCGTACGAACGATACCAGCGGTCCAGCGGCACGCCGAGAGCGTAATAGATGGTTGCCGCTAAGTCCTGGGGCGTAACGGGGCTGTCTACAATGTATTCACCCAAGGCATTGGTGCGCCCGACGATCACCCCGGTCTTTATTCCGCCTCCACCGATGCACACGACCGAAGCAGTTCCCCAATGGTCGCGGCCGGCAGACGAATTGATCTTAGGCGTGCGACCAAAGTCTCCCATCCAGATCACCAGCGTGGTTTCGAGCAATCCCCGTGCAGCCAGGTCGCGCAACAATGCCGAATAACCTTGGTCGATCCGCGGCAGCAAACGGTCTTTGAGACTGCGGAAGTTGTTTTGATGCGTATCCCAACCGCCATCCGTGATGGTCACAAAATGCACTCCCGCTTCGATAAGTCGCCGCGCCAGCAGACACGACTGGCCAAAGGTGTTACGCCCATATTCATCCCGCAGTTTGTCAGGCTCCTGGGAGAGGTCGAAAGCTTTCTTGGCGGCTGGCGAGGTAATCAGGCTGAATGCCTTTTCCCAAAAGGCATCGCGAGTTTGCACCACAGACGCTGCTTCCTGCTGCACCTGCTGCTGGAACCGTTCCAGCTTCTGCAACATGCGCTGACGCCGCGACAATCTTTGTTCGTCAATTCCTGCAGGCGGTGTCAAATCGCGAACTCGGAAGTTGGGCGAATTCGGATCATCGAGCACCTCGAACGGATTGTACTGATCGCCCAGGAACCCTGCGACGCCACCCCCAAAACGTCGGTCCACGTAGCGGTTTAATTGCACAAAGGGGAACATGCCGTTTTTGTACCCGCGTTCTTTGGCAATCACCGCACCGTAACACGGATAAATGAGGGCAGGATTGAAGCGATGCCCCGACATCATGATGTGGTCGGCCACCCCGTGGCTGGAATTTTGCGGGTCGCAGCTGCGAATGACGCTAAACTTGTCCAGCTCCTTTGCTAACTTCGGCAAATGTTCGCAAAACTTCACACCAGGGATTTTGGTGTCCACGACGCCAAACTCGCCGCGAATCTCAGGCGGGGCTTCGGGCTTGGGGTCAAAGGTGTCAATGTGGCTAGGACCGCCATGCATCCACATCAGAATGCAATTGACCTCCTTGCGGCTTCGCCCCGCTTCGGCCTGGGCACGCAACCAAGCCGGCAAGGTCAAAGCAAATGCCGACAGCCCGCCGATTTCCAGAAACTGCCGACGGTTCATCCGCTCACAATCCCGGGTTGTTCCGACAGGCAACTGTAGCATGGTGGGCCTCCTATCTGGCGGGAATTTGCAGGTGGGAAGATTACGGCATGGCTGTTATTAGTATCGCAGTTGGCTTGGCCAGCGTCAAGGGAAAATTTTCCCCGTTGGTGAGATTCTATGGCTTTTCAATGCGGCTGGCCAGGCGGCGCAGGGCAATGCCTAACGCAACAGGTCGGCAAGTTGCGTGCTGTGAAAGCGGCGTAACAAGTGTTCGAGGACGGCGGGGCGGTCCTTGAGATGACCCGCACGCACCAGCTGCGCAGTTTCGGTGAGGATGTCGGCCAACTTATTCATCCCTTCGGTCCTGCGGGAGGCCACCGTCGGATTTTCTCCGTCGGCAAAAAGTTGACGCAAAGCTGTCGGCGGTGTTACGTACCAGCTGTTCCCCAAGCGCACCACCACTACCGTCTCCTCTTCAGCGCGGCCACGATGTACGCATTTGATGCGGGCGCGAACCTTGCCGGCCGGGCCAGCAGCTCCCACGTCCAAAATCTGGATGGCCAGCTCACCAGAGGGGTTTAGATAGGGGCTGAACGGGTGAGCTCCGCTAGCCTGGGGATTCGGGGCGCCGGTTTTCTCGGCCAGTTCGCGCAACGCTGCCTCGAGTTGCACACTGGCCGACTGAGCACGCAGCCAGGCTTCCACCAAAGCCAATGGGACGAAGGGTCGAGGCTCTTTCGGATGAGCCAGCACCTCGGCCACCGCTCTCCAGTCTCCGGATTCCAGAGCTTTTTGCAGACTCTGCAGCGCTGCTTCCGGCGTGGGGCGTACCGCAGCCGTTTGGCCGAGAACTATCCCCGCTGCCAGCGCAACTGTCAGGCTCAAAAAGCTAAGACGTACCAGTGCTTGCATCGGAATTTCCCCTGCGATGGATCAGCACGCTGATTCAGGCCGCGCATACCCTTTGGGTATGGTTGGGTCGGCCCTAATGTAGCAGACGCACCACCTGCGCCCAACTCACCATGCCCATCCGTTTTCATAAGCCTCATGTCCAAGTCTCTGCGTTTGGCATTTTGCACGACACAAGTGATTATAGCGTAATGAGAAACTGCGAGGCGTGCTTCCTCTTGGAAGCCTTGCTTGTCAGCCACGGTGCTAGCGCCTAGACTTATGCGAGGAATACCAGGTACATTAGGGCTGCAAATGAGAGGTCGAACTTTTTCGGAGGTATGCCCTGTTAAAAGCAGGAGAGCAATCCCTGATGGCAGAATCCTCAGCACATGCTTTGGCACTGTTTTTGGATTTCGAGAACTTTGCCTTAGGGCTGACCGATCCGCATGAGCGGTTCGACATCAACCGCGTGCTGCGGCGGATGGTCGAAAAGGGGAAAGTCGTCGTGCGTAAGGCTTACGCCGACTGGAGCTATTACCCCTCCTACACCGCCACACTGCACGAGGCGGGCTTCGAGCTGATTGACATTCCGCGGCGCAGCCAGAGTGGCAAGAACTCTGCGGATATCCGCTTGTGCGTGGACGCGATGGACTTGGCTTACTCCAAGGAACATATAGACACCTTCGTCATCCTTTCCGGCGACAGCGATTTTACGCCGCTGGTGTCCAAACTCAAGGAATTGGGCAAACATGTAATTGGCGTGGGTATGGCCAACGCGACTTCCGATCTGCTCCGCGACAACTGCGATGAGTTCATTTATTACGAGGACCTGGAGCACATCGTCAGCAGCTTCGAGCTCGACCCGCGTTTGCCAGAGAACAAGCGCAAGGCCTTCCAGCTACTGTTGGATGCGTTGACCGCCTTGCGTCGCGAGAACAAGGAGGTGCTCTGGTCATCGCTGATCAAGGACACGATGAAGCGGCTCAAGCCGAGTTTCAACGAGACGTATCACGGCTATCACTCGTTCACGGACTTGTTGGAGGACGCTGAGCGGCACGGTCTGTTGGAATTGGCCAAAGAACGGCGGAGTGGCACGATTGTGGTAACGCGGTTCGGTGAGGAGATGCGTGAAGAAATGCCGGCCGAAGGGCGCGTTCGTGTACATCGGCGTATCGTTCCTTCGCGGCGACGCCTGATTCGCAGTGGGATTCGCTCTCCAGGGGAGTTGGCTGAGCGGGAGTATGTTCCTCAGGGTAGTGCAGGGATGGAGGAGACAGCTGCCGCGGTGGGTCAACCAGTC
>BEIM01000237.1 GCA_002898995.1 bacterium HR36 | reverse complement strand
AGCATCCTGCGGTAATGCCCAGTGCTCGGATCATCGAGAAAACAGGAGCCTTGCTAAAAGTGGCGACTCCCTATGCCCAACGGGGATTCGTATTTTTATTAGTGCGTTAGAAAAAGTGGCCGATATTAATGGTCTGCCGCGCACCCAGTGGAGCTGGCGACACGGAAGTATCGCCCGGCGCATCGCCTACCTCGAAAAATTGCAACGGCGTGTTGCCCAGGGATGTCGCTGGCCACGCTGGCTCTGGCTGCCCAGCTGGACTACCCTCATCTTGCTAGCTCTTAGCGTCGGGGGATTATCTTACCTAGGAATATCCGTCTTTTAGGTGCTTAGGACCATGTTTGAGGTATTTGCCCATACTGCTGACTTAGGTTTACGGATTCGCGCTGGCGACCTGCCCACATTATTTGCCGAAGCAGGGAAGGCGTTGTTCAGCGTACTGGTCGAAAATCTAGAGGCTATCGCGTGCCGGGAAACACACCCGCTCACTCTGGAAAACGACAATCTTGAGTACCTGTTTTTCGATTGGCTTGACCAGTTGCTCTACCTGTTCGATGCGCAAAAACTGGTATTGGCAGATTTTCAAGTGACCATAACTGGCGGCGAGATGGCTAACCATGTGCAAGGCGGTCGCCCGGCGGAGGGCTCGAGCGATGCTGGCAAAGCGAACGCTCCATGCTGGAGATTGGAGGCCATCTGCCGCGGCGAAAAGCTGGATCGACAACGCCACATATTGGATCACGAAGTCAAAGCTATCACGTATCACGGTTTGAAAGTGGAAAAGGCCGAAGGCGGTTGGCTGGCGGAAGTAGTCGTGGATATTTAGAAGTCGCGGGTTGACCGAACGGCTGAAGGACACCCGGCCCAAGTTTAGCCGGGCGAAACAAATGCGCGCCCACACCACCTGACATCACCAGAGAACGTTTCCCCTTTTCTGGCTCAAGACGCAAGCATAAGATAATCTAATGCCGACAATTCGAGGAAAAGGAAGTCGCCCACTCCTAAATAGAGGCAAGGAGATGCAGGCCATGACCCAAGCTTACATTGGGCCATTGGAACGGATAGATGAGACGAGGTGGCGTATTCCCAAGAGCTATAAACCGGGGATGCGGGTAGATGGAATAATATTCGCGGACGATGGGTTGATCGAGCAGATTCGCCATGACCAGGCACCGGAGCAGGTGGCGAACGTGGCGTTTTTGCCGGGAATTCAAGTGGCGAGTCTGGCAATGCCGGACATTCACTGGGGTTATGGTTTCTGCATAGGTGGGGTGTGTGCGACTGACCCGGACGAAGGCGGGGTGATTTCACCGGGCGGAGTGGGCTACGATATCAACTGCGGCGTACGCCTAATTCGCACGGCCCTCAGCGAAGACCAGGTGCGTCCGCGGCTGAAGGAGTTGGTCAACGAATTGTTCCAGCAAATTCCGACAGGGGTGGGACGGACCGGCAAATATCATTTTGACCGCAAAGAGCTGCGGCATCTGATGGCCGAAGGACCGCGGTACTTGATCCAGCGCGGCTTGTGCACTGAGGAAGATATCGAGCACACCGAAGCGGAAGGCCGGCTGGAAGGTGCCAAGCCGGAGAATGTCAGTGACCGCGCTCTGGATCGTGGGGCGGAGCAGTGTGGCACGCTAGGGTCAGGAAACCACTTCCTAGAAGTCCAGGTGGTAGATGCGGTGTTTGACCAGGAGGCGGCGGAAGTGATGGGGCTGTTTCCTGGTCAGGTATGCGTGATGATTCATTCCGGTTCGCGAGGCCTGGGCTACCAAGTGTGTGATGACGCACTGCACGCACTGCGCAATGCCCCGGAGAAGTACGGCATCAAGCTTCCCGACCGGCAGTTACTCTGTGCGCCGGTGCACAGCCCGGAAGGCCAGCACTACATCGGAGCAATGCGCGCGGCGGCAAACTTCGCCTGGTGCAATCGGCAGCTCTTGACTTGGCAGGCTCGGGAGGTCTTTGAAAGCGTTTTCGACAAGCCCTGGCAGGATTTGCAGATGCAGGTTGTATATGACGTGTGCCACAACATCGCCAAATTCGAAGAGCACGAAATCGAGGGCAAGAAAAAGTGGGTGTGGGTGCACCGTAAGGGAGCGACGCGAGCTTTCCCACCAGGCCATCCTGAGATACCCGAAAAATATCGCAGGATCGGCCAACCGGTTCTTATCCCAGGCGATATGGGCCGCGCTAGTTGGGTGCTGGTCGGGCAACAAGACAGCATGGCCAAATCCTTTGGGACAACGTGTCATGGTGCGGGTCGCGCTATGAGCCGTACTGCGGCGGTGCAGGATGCGCGGGGGCGGAGTATCGAGCGAGAGCTACAGGAGCGAGGAATCGTGGCGCGTGCACGGAGTTGGAAAGGTCTGGCAGAGGAACAGCCCGCTGCCTACAAGGACGTGGATTTGGTCGTCGAGGTGGTGCACAAGGCCGGGCTATCCAAAAAAGTAGCGCGCTTGCGTCCCATTGGCGTGATCAAGGGATAATCAGCGCTTCGAGAATTGGAAGCCCCGGCGAGCCCCCCGGCGACCGTATTTTTTGCGTTCCTTGCGGCGTGCATCCCGAGTGAGCAAACCAGCTTCGCGCAGCCGCAGCACGATCGGATGCACACTCGGGACGGTGCCTTCGGGAGAAGCCGTTTCGGTGACCGGTTGCGCACTGAACATTTCCTTCAAGGCCCGGGCGACCCCGTGGCAGACAGCGCCGGCTTGGCCAGCGAAGCCCCCGCCATGAACGTTGACGTAAACATCCAGCTTACCGATTTGCTCGGCAATTTCTAGAGGCAAAGTGACCAATCTACGGTCGCGCAGCTCGGTAAAGTAGTTTTCTACAGAGCGGCCGTTGATTTCGATTTTTCCTGTGCCTGGACAGAGCCGAACGCGGGCCACGGCGGTCTTGCGTCGGCCAGTTCCCCACCAATAAGTCGGTGCGAGCGTTGTGCTCATGGTCAACCTCGAAGTTTCGCGGCATAGGTGTTAGCGTGGTAATCAAGTCGAGGCAATTGCCACGCCTGGGCGCTGCGGCAAAGGCGGTGCCCAGGTGTCTTCCCGCACACTCCAGGGAATGGGTTGCTGGGCTTGGTGCGGGTGCTCAGGCCCAGCGTAAATCTTGAGCTTGAGTAATTGCCGGCGAGCGAGCTTATTCTTGGGAAGCATCCGCCGCACCGCTTCCCGCAGGATTTTCGTGGGATTGCGCTGGAGCATTTCCTTGGCCGTGCGTAGCTTCCGCCCACCCGGATAGCCGCTGAACCACTCGTAGTATTTCTGTTCCCACTTCTTGCCTGTGAAGCGCACTTTCTCGGCGTTGACGACAATCACAAAGTCACCGGTGTCAGTATGCGGAGTGTAGTGCGGCTTGTGCTTTCCCATGAGAATGCGGGCGATGACGACAGCGAGCCGACCTACAACCTGATTGGCGGCGTCAATCACATACCAGCGGCGTTCGACTTCCCCGGGTTTAGCCATATAGCTGGACATGCGGAGCATACTCCTCAATCCCCTCCAGCATTGCCATCGGCTGAGCACAGAGGATGGTGATTATGATCGTACGCGACTGACGGCAGCACACGGCATGTCCTCATTAGGCACTGGTTGGGGCAGCGGATGGCGCAGATGCTGCCGATGCGGAATTCCCCTCGGCTAGAGGGATCACCCGTACCCGCCGACCACGTTGTTCAAAACGAACAATGCCATCTACCAGTGCAAACAAAGTATCGTCGCGGCCTTTACCGACGTACAAGCCAGGAACGAACTTGCTGCCACGTTGCCGCACGATGATCCCACCGGCACGGACGAATTGTCCACCGAAAACCTTCACTCCCAGACGCTTGCTGTGGGAATCGCGTCCGTTTCGCGTAGAGCCTTGTCCTTTTTTATGAGCCATGTTGCTTTACCTCACGCCAATTGTTGGCATAGCAAGAGAATCCTGCTCGCACCTTGAAGGGTACACCGTTAGGCCGCCGGGCGGCAGGGAAGGCCTTTGGGTCCGACGGAGCAAACTATTCTACGGATTTGGCGCCGCCTGTCCAGCGAACGGGAGACCGCGCGACTCCTGATTCTGCGGTTGCTCGGCATATACCCAATCGTAGCCAACGTACTCAATCTGATCTGAGTTCTGCCGAAACTCATCACCGCGCCGCTTGAACTTCAGACGCAATGCTTTTACCTTGGTAATCGGCTTGCCTTCTAGCCCGTCGATCTGCACAAAGCCGTTCGACAGGCCGAATACGTAGATGTAAAAGTCCGTGAAGTCGGATGGCAGATAGCTGCGGACATGTTGGGGTTGCTTCAGCATTCTTGGAACTTCCTCTGGCGTAGCCACAATCCAGGTCGCTACCCCGGTGACGTATTCGGGAAAAGCGATCCGCTTGCCTTGCGGGTCGAACTGTTGCACATGCGGGATGTCTACCGTGGTAATGGAAATGGAGGTGTGAATCGGATAGACGCCTTGCGGGTCTTCGAGACTGCGAATTTTCTCCACCGCGGTAGGCAGGACCTCGTCGGTGTATGCACCTTCGCGTCCGGGTGTGACCACGACCCAGAGAAACCGTGGACTAAAACGCCGCGCTTGCCCAGTATCGTTGGACACCTGGTACCAAAGATACCAAACGATACGCCGACCCCGACCAGGGACGTCCACCTCTATGGTTCGGGGCGCCTTGAAGGAAAAATCCAGCGTCCACAAGTCGGGGCGGTCGGGGGGATCCTCGGGAGCTTTTCGATCAGGCACGTCATGAACGTTGAATGGTCTGGGCAGATCTAGCGGCAAGGGTTGCGCCGTCCCCCAGAGCGCTAATCCGCATAGCATTCCCGCCAATCCAGCATGATGCCAGGGCCACCGTGGTCGCGCAGCTTTCACCATACCGCCTCCCGGTAATCGCAAAACCCTTCGCTCGCGCCTTGCTTGCCTGGTGCAAAATAGACTCTCTTCCTTGGCAAGCATTTAGCCAACTGTCACAGGCTTGTCAAGGACGAAAGCGCTACTCAGTCGCAATCACGACTGGGTTATAAGACGCTGTTGCGGTGCGCCTGACTGCCCCAGCACGGCCAAGCGGTGATCTCCGCATCCCCCGTTTTGATGCAGACCAATTTTCCCTGGTTGGTCACGACGTAAATCTTGCCATCTTGCACCGCAGGCGGGAAGGTCAAAGTCTCGCCTAAAGCGTACTTCTTGAGAGGTTCACCATGGCCAGGATGCAGAAGAAGTATTTCGCCCCGCATGGTCGCAACGACCACGGCCTTCCCGGCCACCGCCGGGGGTAAAGCCCGACCCACTTTCTGCGACCAGTAACTCATGCCGTGCGCTGCCCCCAAACAGTGCACTTCCTCGCCCAGGCTCGCCAGAATCTTGCCGTCCCAGAAAAGCGGGCGCGACCCTTGATACACGTAGGCAGAATTCGCGCCGCTGTCCTGAGGCCAGGCACGCGCGGCACGCACTGTTGTTTCCAACACCAGGACGTTATCCGTTTTCCTGTGGGCCACGATCGTTTCCGTGTTCGTGTTCGGCCGCACACGGCTATAGAGCACATATTGATCCACCAGCACCGGGGCGGAAGTCGGATAGCTTTTCACGGCCAAGCGCAATGCACCATCCCGCTGCCGGAATCCGTACAGAATGCCACCAAACGTCGCCACGTACACATCTTCGTTGTCCGCGACCGGACACGAGAGAATTTCCTGATCAATCCAGCGGAGCCAGTTTACCTGGCCGGTCTTCGCATTGAGACAGGCCAACACGCGCCTCGGTCCTGCAGCAATTGGTCCATTTTCAGCCTGTCGGGGAGCAAATCTCGGACCAGATAGATCTATTTGGGGAAGTATCTCTAATCCATTCCCGGCCGGATAAGCGGTGAAAACCCGGCCGTTGGCGATGGTGGGCATCGTCGGCAGGGGATCCCCTAGCCACAGCGACCAGATTTGTCGGCCCGTCGTAGCGTTCAGGGCAAACAGCGAGCAGGATTCCGTGTTGACGTACACAATACCAT
>BEIM01000236.1 GCA_002898995.1 bacterium HR36 | reverse complement strand
GGCTGGGCCGTGTTGGATGTCAAGGCGATGTCGTGGCACGGTAACCAACCACTGGTCGGTAGTGGTTTCGTGCACAGTGAATTCCAGACTCCGTAGAATTTTGAGCACATCATCGCGGGGAATGTCCTGCCCGACCATTTTGTGCACGTAGGCCAAAGATAAGGCGACACGCTGCTCTGCTGGTCTTGCGGCATAAACGTCCACTAGGTTGCGGGCCACTTGACCGTTTGCCAACTGCTGCATGAATCGTGCGGCACGGTGAGCGGCGGGTTCGACCAAGTCAGGATGCACGCCTCGGCTAAAACGCAGGCTCGCTTCACTGGGCAACTCAAAATGGCGAGCGGTACGCCGAATGCTGATGGGATCGAAATTGGCCGACTCCAAGAGAACTTTGCGGGTGTCAGGGGTGACTTCGGTATCGCGACCACCCATAACGCCGGCCAGGGCGATGGGCCCGGCACGGTCAGCAATCACGAGATGCTCCGCAAGGAGCCGGCGTTCCTGCCCGTCCAGGGTGATGAGCGTTTCGTTAGGTCGAGCAGGTCGGACGACGATCTCGGGCTCCTGCCCGCCAGCACGGGCACGCAATTTTTCGTAATCGAACGCATGCAAGGGCTGGCCCCATTCCAGCATGACGTAATTGGTAATATCCACCAAGTTGTTGATCGGGCGCATCCCTGATAATTGCAAGCGCATTTGCATCCAGGTCGGCGATGGGCCTACGCGCACTTGGTTGATTACCATAGCCGCATAGCGGGCACACAACGCGCTATCTTCGATGCGGACGGAGACCTGCTCGCTGGCCAAAGCTTCCGTAAAGAGAACTTCCGTGGAGGGATAGCGCACCTGCTGCCCCGCCAGCGCAGCCACCTCCCTCGCCACTCCCAGCATCGAGAGGCATCGCGCCATGCTCGGGAGCACATCTATCTCCAGGACGAAATCTCCGAGGTATTCTGCCAGAGGCATGCCGATAGGGGCATCGGCATCGAGTATGAGGATGCCTTCGTGTTCGTCGGCGATACCCAACTCTCGAGCGGAACATACCATCCCTTCACTGAGCACACCGCGAATCTTGGCGGGTTTGAGTGGCCGTAACACGCGTTCTTCGGAGTAGCCGTCTATCAAGACAGCGCCCACCAGCGCCAGCACCACCTTGATGCCGCGGTCGCCCGGTCGCAGATTGGCTGCCCCGGTCACGACCGTGATGGTACCTCGGCCATAGTTCAAGTCCACTAAGAGGAGGCGGTCGGCGTTTGGGTGCTTTCGCACTTCCAGCACTTCGGCAATCAGCACCTTGTCTTCGTCCCAAATCGGGCCCACCTGTTCTGGTCGGAGATGTAAACCCTTGGGTGCAGGAACACCGATCGGCTGTACCGCGGTTACTTCCAGGCCAGCCAGCGTAAGCTTCTCTATTAGCTCGGCCACCGACCAAGGGACATCCACGTATTGCTTCAGCCAGCGCAATGGTACTTTCATACCGCGACCTCGTGTCCGATGTTCTGGGACATTATCGCCGCCAACCCGACACAAGGCGATGGTCTAAAACTGCTCCAAAAACCGCAGGTCGTTGCCCCAGAAAAGGCGGATATCGTGAATCGCATACTTGAGCATGGCCATCCGTTGTGGCCCCATGCCGAAGGCGAAGCCTTGGAAGCGGTCAGGGTCGTACCCACCATTACGCAAAACCACAGGGTGCACCATGCCTGCCCCGAGGATCTCCAGCCAACCGGTACCCTTGCACAGGGTGCAGGGAGATGATGGTCCCGATGGCTCCGCCGCCCGCGTATCGGCCGCCGAGCCGGCCTGACATAAAATGCAATCCACATCCACTTCCACGCTCGGCTCGGTGAATGGAAAGTAACTGTTGCGAATGCGGAGTCGCCGCTGGCCGCCGAAAAACCGTTGGGCAAACGTCTGCAGGGTGCCGATTAAGTCGGCCAGGCTGATGGATTCCCCAATGGCCAGGCCTTCCACTTGCTGGAACTGAATCTCGCTACGCGCCGTGATTTGTTCGTAGCGATAACACATGCCCGGCAAGACCACACGAATGGGCCTGGGGCAGTATTGACGCATGACATGGATTTGCCCGGGGGAGGTATGCGTACGCAGGAGGATGCCCGGCGTCGTGGTGTGAAAGGTATCCCACAAGTCGCGGGCGGGATGGTGCGGCGGCATATTGAGCAGCTCGAAGTTGGTCAAATCATCTTCGACCTCGCGGCTGCGATACACCTGAAAACCAAGCTCTGCAAAGATCGCTAGGATGTCCCGCATGACCTGGGTAGCGGGGTGCAAACGGCCGCGCAGCACAGGCCGACCTGGCAGGGTAACGTCCAACGCTTGCGCCGCCAGGCTCCTGGCGATCTCCTGTTCGTGAAGCTGCTGTTTTTTGCGTTCGTAGGCGGCTAGCAGAGCTTCCTTCAGAGCGTTCACCTGTTGCCCGTAGCCGGGCCTTTCCTCTGGCGGTAACTGCCCAACGCGCTTCAACGCCTGAGTGAGCGCACCGCTCTTTCCCAGGTAGTGGCTGTTCCATGAACGTAAGCCGGCTTCATCCTCAACCGCATTTAGTTCCGCCAAGGCTTGCTGGCGTAATTGGTCCAGTTCCATATTTAAGGTCTCGCAGGCTCAGCTGCTGCTCGCGGTTGCTTGCGGAGCGGGTAAATGTTGCCTGGCCAGACGCACCAGTTCATCGAAAGCAGCTGGGTCATGGACGGCTATCTCCGCTAGCGCTTTGCGATCCAAATCTACGCGAGCCCGTTGCAACGCCGCCAAAAAGGTGGAATATTTCAGACCGCGGGCGCGACAAGCGGCGTTGATCCGCAGAATCCACAGCCGGCGAAACAAACGCTTGCGCTGACGGCGATCACGATAGGCGTAAACACCCGCGCGGATCGCTGTAATCAGCGCCTGCTTGAAGAGATTGTTGCGCCCCAGGAAGTAGCCTTTCGTTTTTTTGCGTAAGCGGCGGCGGAAAGCCGTAGTGTTTTTTCCTGAGCGTGCGCGCACCATAGATCAACTCCCGTTAGCTGATGACTGCGGCAATTTTGGGAGCTATAGCTCCTTCGACTGGCACCAGCGGCCGACGCAACTGCCGTTTCCGTTTCGCTCGCTTGTGGCTCAGCAAGTGCCGCCGTCCACATTTCTGCCGCATCACCTTGCCATTGGCTGTTACCTTAAAGCGTTTTTTTGCGCCTTTATGCGTCTTTTGCTTGGGCATGGATCGTCCTCGGAAATGTTGCCAGGCCAACGCTCGCGCGCCGTGAAGCAGTGGCGACCGATAGGCGGCAGCGAGTCAACTATTATACACGCCGCTGGCAAACTGTCCCGGCCAGCCCTGCTGCCAGGCGATTCATCCTGCTGATCGCCGGCCGTTGGGGAAATCGAGGAGCAATTTGGCCTCCTCGCGGCAGTGGCCGCACGAAAGTTTCTTGGCCATTGGCAGACTCGTAAATGTCCCCGCTTCTTCCGCGGGTATCAGAGCCGACACACCCAAGTTGAGAATATTCGCGAGGAATTAGCAATGGCATTTCCTTAAGCCGTGGCGTTTCCTTGACCCCGTCCCGCGCAAACTTCGACTACTCCGTTTGATTCTGGTCGCTGCCCGCCGCTCCTCGCTGGGTTGCAGCTATTTGTCCAATGCCCGTCGCAACTGGAATAATGACCACGCGAAAAAAGACTGGCAGGCAAAGCTATTTCTGTACGGTGGGCAATGCGATCTTTTTGTTTTTGCGCAGGCCAAGTAGGTCGCCAATTTTGCGCACCAGCCACAAAAGTGGGTCGTAATAGGCGTCCACCACGCGTTCTTTGAGTGGAATAATGCCGTTATCAGTAATGTGTATCTCCTCGGGACAAACTTCCGTGCAGCACTTGGTAATATTGCACAAACCAATATTGAGTACGTCTTTGAGCAAGGGGAGGCGATCCACGGTATCCAGGGGGTGCATCTCCAGGCTGGCGACACGGATCATGAAACGCGGGCCCCCGAAGATTTCAGGCGCTTCTTTCATCTGATGGTCGCGGATGACATGGCAGACGTTCTGGCACAAAAAACACTCGATACACTTGCGAAACTCCTGGATGCGGTCCACTTCCTCCTGTGCCATGCGCCAGGTGCCATCGGGAAAATCAGGGGGTCTCGGGCGAAACGGCGGAATGAGTTTATTGATGCGATAGTTCCAGGAGACGTCGGTCACCAAGTCTTTGATAATGGGAAAGGCCCGCATTGGCTCAAGCGTAACTGGGCCAGGCGGTAAACTGTCCATGCGGGTCATGCACATCAGGCGCGGCTTGCCGTTGATTTCAGCCGAACAGGAGCCACATTTGCCCGCTTTGCAATTCCAACGACAGGCAAGGTCCGGGGCTTGCATGGCCTGAATTTGGTGTACCACGTCCAGAACCACCATACCTTCGCTGATTTCCGCCTCATATTCGCGGAACTCTCCGCCTGTCCTATCACCTCGCCAGATACGGAAAATGGTCTTACCCATGAGCAAAACCCTGAAGTCCCTTTAGTTCCAGTTTCATCACGCAGACACCAAGAAAGTCACCGAGCCTGCCAAGAGCTCTGGAATCAGGTCGGTGGTTATTTGTTTTCCTCGATAATGCGTTTGAGGTAATCGGGCATCTCGGGAATGGGCTCGCGGCGGACTAGCATGGAGCCATCCGGTCCCTTGCGGACGACAATATTGACTTTAGCGAATTCCTCACGCTTGGTGGGATAATCCTCGCGGAATTGAGCGCCGCGGCTTTCCTTGCGTTCGATGGCCGAGCGGGTGATGGCCTCGGCGACGATGAGCAGGTTGTGCAAATCCATGGCGGTGTGCCAACCGGGATTGTATTCGCGGTTGCCGACAACGCGAACCCGCCGCTGCCGCTCCCGTAACCGCCCAATTTCCTCCAGGGCACGAAGCATTTCTTCTTCGCGACGAACGATGCCCACGAGGTTCTGCATCGTTTCCTGCAAATCGTGCTGCACCTGGAAGGGGTTTTCGTCGCCTTGCGGCTCATCTATGAAGCTGAGGGCCCAGCGTGCCGCCGCCTCGATTTGGTCGTGAGGCAATTGGCCCGCGGTGTGTTCTTGGGCGAAACGAGCAGCATATTCCCCCGCACGCTTGCCAAACACCAGCAAGTCCGAAAGGGAATTGCCGCCCAGTCGATTGGCACCATGCATTCCCCCGGCTACTTCGCCCGCCGCAAACAAGCCAGGCACCGTGGACATCTGCGTATCCCCATCCACCCGCACGCCGCCCATGATGTAATGCACCGTCGGCCCCACTTCCATCGGCTGCTGCGTAATATCAATGCCTCCCAGTTGCTTGAACTGATGATACATGCTCGGCAGCTTTTTCTTAATGTACTCGGCTTTATTCAAGCCGGGACGCCGCTTCGCTAACCAGTCGCAAAAAGTTTGCAGTTCGAGGTAAACGCCTCCGTGCGGACTACCGCGACCTTCGCGGATTTCGCGGACAATACAGCGCGCCACGTGGTCGCGGGTGAGCAGTTCTGGTGGCCGCCGGGCATCGCGCCCCTGATATTTCTCGCCAATCACATAGAGGAAGCCTTCTTCCTCGCTGTCGGCAGTGCTGTTGCGGTAGGCTTCGGGGATGTCGTGGAACATAAAGCGTTTGCCCAGGGCGTTGCGCAAGACACCGCCTTCTCCTCGCACACCCTCGGTGACCAAAATGCCGCGCACACTCGGAGGCCAAACCATTCCTGTCGGGTGAAATTGCACAAACTCCATATCCACCAATTCCGCACCAGCTTCATAGGCCAAGGCGTGACCATCTCCCGTATATTCCCAACTGTTACTGGTGATCTTGTAAGCTTTGCCAATGCCGCCTGTCGCCAGCACTACCGCTTTGGCATGGAAAACAACGAACTCGCCCCGTTCTCGGTAGTAACCGAATGCGCCCACCACGCGGTCGCCGTCTTTGAGCAGGCGGAGGATGGTGCACTCCATGTGTACGTCAATGCCTTGATGGACGCCGTGATCCTGGAGGGTACGAATCATCTC
>BEIM01000235.1 GCA_002898995.1 bacterium HR36 | reverse complement strand
GCCAGTGCCGAGGATGAGCGGGAACCCTCTTTTGGCCTCTTGCCTAACATTTTCATCAACCCATTCCAATATCGCCGCTGACGAGCAAAATTCCAGGTTTATTGCTAGCATAAAACCAAGTAAGCACGCTCCTACGACTAGCGGTAGCCTTGGCCAGCGGCAATTTCTGGTGGGCCAGAGTCTGGCCGCCGGTGGGATTCTGGAAGGCAAGACGTTCTTCGGTCACTGGTGGCGTGGTGAAGAGGAGGTGGAGCAATGCGTCGCGTTGTCCTCATGAGCGTGGTACTGCTGAGCCTAGCGGGGTGTTGCGTGCATTATGACGAATATGGCCGATGGCACATGGGATTATGTCCCGATTGGTTCTCCAGAGCGCTAACCGCAATGCTCTTTGGCGATGACGAAGAGGAGTGGGGCGAGCAGAAAAAACCATCCCAGTCGAGTCGCGAGTCTTCCCCTCCATCTCCGCCGACTTCCTATCAACCCTATCCCTATCGCCGCGACCCCGAATCGCAGCAACATTTTGACCAGCGCCGAACGGAAGAGTGAGGCTTTGGCTGGGCGGTTGCCAAGCGAATGATAAAATACCGCTTGTGCCGAATGTGAATACTGGCAAGCATCATCTGTTAGCGCGAGGCAACGTGGAGATCGGGTATGTCCTACGTCTGGTCGCCAGAGGACATGGCGCGATTGGAACGTTTATTGCAGCGAGACCACACACTATACGGGGCTGTATTGATCGGTTTGGAAGGGCATCTGATTGAGGTCCAAGCTCGCGCCATGGAGGTGTTGGACGAGCCTGAAAGTTGGGCGCTAGCGACAAAGATTTCTGGTATGGCCACGGGAAGTGTCCGCGAAGCCCTGGATCGTATCTCGGGGGCCTTGAGCAAACTAGGCTGGGCAAAGACCCACGTTCGCATCCTGGTTAATTTAGGACCTGCCGACTTGCCCAAATGGGGCACTTCCCTGGATTTGCCCCTGGCCATCATCTTGCTCCAGGCAGCGGGGGAGCTTCCCGACCTACCAGAACACCAGGAAGCCGATTTCCTACTTTTCGGAGAACTGGGCATTCACGGAGAAGTTCGGCGGGTGCGGGGAGCACTCTCACTGGCGTTTTGCGCTCGTCCCGGCCAAAAGCTGATCGTGCCGCTGGGAAACGAAAAAGAATGCGCGCTCATCCGCGCCAAGCCCGGTCATGAAGGATGTGGCATCTATCCTGTAGGGTTACTGGAGGAAGCGATAGAGTTTTTCAAGGGGAAACGAACACTGGAAAACGCACTGAAACAGTCGATTCAGTTCAGCCCTGTGGTCGCGAGATCGCCCGATTTGGGTGTCATTCGCGGCCAGGAAGAGGCTAAGGAAGCGGCGGTGATTGCTGCCGCGGGTGGCCATAACCTCTTGCTGATTGGTCCGCCGGGAGAAGGCAAGACCCTGCTGGCTAATGCCATGGCGGGGATTTTGCCGCGGTTGACCGATGCGGAAAAAGTTTTGTTGACCAAGATTTATTCGGCGTGTGGGGAACTGGGAAACGATGGTCAGGCAGTAACCCGTCGCCCTTTCCGGGCCGTGCATCATACTGCCTCGACCCAGGGATTAATCGGCGGCGGCAGTAAGGAACCGCGGCCTGGAGAAATCACCTTGGCGCATCTGGGGGTTCTTTTCTTGGATGAACTAGCCGAGTTCCGCGGTTCCACTCTAGACGCCTTGCGCCAACCGCTGGAAGCGGGAGAAATTACCATTTCTCGTGTGCAATGGTCGGTGACATACCCGTGTCAGTTCACGTTGGTGGCCGCTATGAATCCCTGTCCCTGCGGATATTACGGTACGGAAAAGTGCCATTGCCGCATCACGGAGGTGAAGCGGTACCAGAAGAGAATTAGCGGACCGATTCTGGACCGCATTGACTTACAAGTGACGATGAAACCCCTTTCTCTGGAGGAGCGATTCACTCCGACGCAACAGGAGGTGTCTCCGCGACTTCGCGCCCTGGTAGAGCGGGCACGCGAAAGGCAGGCGCGTCGCTTTGCGGGCACGGGAATACTTTTCAATGCGGCTATTCCGGCAGGGCAAGTCATGGAGTGCTGTCAATTCTCCAGCGAAGGTCTGGAAGCCTATAAGCAGGTCGTGGCCAGCAATAACATTTCGACACGCTCGATGGATCGCCTGGCGAAGGTAGCGCGGACGGTCGCCGACTTGTCCGAAAGCGACCGGGTAGAAGCACGGCACGTCCTCAAGGCTGCCAGGTATGTTATCGGCGGCCTGCTGCGTCATGGCTTCTAAACGCGGACGGGACGAAGGCATGACTTCTCATCGGCCATTGCGGGCACTGGAATGGGTTGGGGAGCGGGACGGGTTTTTGCGCATCGTAGACCAGACACGCTTGCCTCGCGAAATTCGTTACTTGCAGCTAAATAGCGCCGACGAGGTGCGCGAGGCCATCATGCACCTCAAAATTCGCGGCGCTCCAGCTATTGGAGTAGCGGCAGCGTTTGGGGTAGTCCTAGGAATGAGGCAGGCACGGTACCGCAGCGCTGCAGACGCACTGGCCCACCTGGAGCGTGTCGTAAACGCCTTGCGGGAAAGCCGACCCACGGCGATCAATTTGTTCCACGCGTTAGAACGGATGCACCGGCTTGGCCACAGCATCATCACAGCCCCCGAGTTCCAGCCGCAGGTCAACGACCTCGTGCTGCGTTTGCTGGCTGAGGCCAAGGCCATTTGGGCCGAAGACCGCCAGATGTGCCGTGCCTTGGCGGAACACGGCGCCGCGCTGATTCAGGACGGCATGGGCGTTCTGACTCATTGCAACACAGGTGCGCTGGCAGCTTCCGATTACGGCACTGCGCTGGGCGTGCTTTTCGTCGCCTGGGAGCGAGGTCGGCGTTTCACCGTCTATGCGACAGAAACGCGCCCCTTGTGGCAAGGAGCACGCCTGACCACGCTGGAACTCAAGTGGCGTGGCATCGCAACCGTGTTGGCGTGTGATAATGCTGCGGGTTGGCTGATGCGTCTGGGGAGGGTACAACTGGTCCTTGTCGGGGCAGACCGTATTGCCGCCAATGGCGATACTGCCAACAAAGTCGGTACGTATTCCCTGGCGGCGCTGGCGCGCATGCATGGTATCCCCTTTTATGTAGCCGCTCCCACCAGTAGTTTCGATGCGACCCTGCCTGATGGTTCGGCAATTCCTCTGGAGCAGCGCTCGCCGCTGGAAGTTACCCAGCCCTTCGGTTTGCAGATCGCTGCGGAAGGGATCGGCGCGGAAAATCCGGCTTTCGACGTCACCCCAGCCGATTGGATAACGGGTATCATTACAGAGCGAGGTCTAATCCAACCTGTGAACCGTGCGACTATTGCCGCGCTCCTACAGAGCGAATCTCCCCATAAGGTAACCGCGATTTCATGAGTCTTCCTAGTGCTACGGTCGCAGCCAGCCAACTTCCTTTGCCCGATGCGCTAGCCGGCGGCAATCTACCGGGCCGGTTGGGTCCGACTTGGCGCCAATGGTTTTATCGTATTTTCGGTTCACCGGAACAACGCCGGTTAGCGCGAGCGGCTTTGTTTGTACCGCAGATTCGCTACTGGGAAAGGCACTACTGGCGATGCAGTAATGAGGAATTACGCCAAGCCAGCATGCGCTTACGAGGCCGGGCGCGTGGCGGAGAAAAGCTGGATTGCTTGCTGCCCGAGGCGTTTGGTTTGGTCTGTGTGGCCGCGTGGCGCACTCTTGGTTTGCGGCCGTTCGACGTACAACTAGCTGCGGCGGTAGTCTTGCACGATGGGGGTCTTGCCGAAGTCGTTACCGGCGAAGGCAAGACACTAATCGCCGCTATGCCGGCCTACCTGAACGCGCTCAGTGGCAAGGGTGTGCATGTCACCACCGTCAACGATTACCTCGCCCGCCGCGATGCGGAATGGATGGGAGCGATTTATCGCCTGCTTGGCTTGACAGTGGGCGCTTTGCAAATGCAGATGCAAGATGAGGAACGCCGGCGGATTTACCGCTGTGACATCACTTATGGCACAGCATCCGAGTTTGGTTTCGATTTCCTGCGTGATCGTCTGCGCCTGCGCGAACAGGCCCGCGAAGGCGCTGTTCCCTTCTGGCAAGCCTGGTTGGGGGACGGTCAACGTGCCCAGCTGCCTGACCCTCGAGTACAGCGCGAGCACCATTACGCTATCGTGGACGAAGCCGATAGCATCCTCATTGATGAAGCCCGCACCCCACTCATCATCAGCACGGGTACGCAACTCGCCAGTCCCGAAGAAACGGCCGTCTTTCAGTGGGCGGATCACATCGCCCGCCAACTTCAGTGGGAAGCCCACTTCACCTTCGATATCCGCAAGCAGAAAATCGAGCTGACTGAAGAAGGGCGGCAATACGTTCGCTGGGCCGGCTTTCCCAGTGGCCCGAAAATCCCTGGGTTGGACAAACTGTTTGAGCATGTCGAACGAGCGCTGTTCGCCCATCATCGTTATCGCCGCGATCAACATTATCTCGTAGAAGACAACAAGGTCATCATCATTGACGAATACACGGGCCGGCGCATGCCGGATCGGCATTGGCGCGAGGGAATGCATCAGGCAGTCGAAGCCAAAGAAGGTGTACCCATTACCAAACCCACCGAGCACGCAGCCCAGATTACCTACCAGAGCTATTATCGGCTGTATCAGAAACTTGCGGGCATGACGGGAACCGCTTACGAAAACCGTCGGGAGTTACGCCGGGTCTATAAGCTGGTTACGGTGCGTGTGCCGACCAATCGGCCAGTGATTCGGCAAATGCTGCCGGATCGGGTTTATGCCACGGAGCGGGCGAAGTTACAGGCGGTGGTTGAGGAAGTGAAGCGCCTGCACCAGCGGGGGCGCCCCGTGCTGATTGGTACCCGCACCGTAGAGAAATCAGAAGCTCTCAGCGAATTGCTGCGGCGCGCCGGTATTCCACACCAGGTGCTCAGTGCCCGCCACCACGAGCGCGAAGCCGAAATTGTGGCGAAGGCAGGCCGGCCTGGCGCCGTCACCATCGCCACTAACATGGCCGGTCGCGGTACGGATATCTTGCTCGGCGGCAATCCCGAATACCTGGCCTGGCAGGAATTGCGGGAACAATACCGTTCGCGCCTCGATGTTCCTCCAGACGTGTGGCGTGCCAAGGTGAAGGAAATTGCCGAACGCGAACGCATCGCAGAGCTGCACCGGCAAGTAGTAGCCCTGGGCGGTTTACACGTAATCGGTACCGAACGGCACGACGCTGCCCGCATTGACCGCCAGCTTGCGGGTCGTGCTGGTCGTCAAGGCGACCCCGGCAGTGCGCAGTTCTTCCTGTCCCTCGAAGATGAACTTTTGGAATCTCTCGGCCCCAAGCGGCGCAAGAAACTTCTGGAGCTGGCACAGCGCCACCCTGAAGCTCGCCTGGACCATTTGCAGTCGCTTTTCCTCAAAGCCCAGCGCCGCACCGAACGACGCCACTACATCCAGCGTGTGGATTTGATGGTTTACGAACGTGAACGCCAGGAGATCCTCAAAAACATCGGCGCCGACCCTTACGTGGACTAGTCTGCTCCCACGCCAGCATCGCGCCGAATCCAACCCCCATAGCGATCATTGGCACTTTTTGCGTTTGCGACGCCAACTCGCTGGTGCGGCAATCCTTGTTTGACCCAACTTTACCTCCACCGCAACTTGCACGGAATTGCATGTAATCGCACAAAGTTAAGTTTGACCAAGACTTGTGAATAGGACATCGCAATCTCTCGCACCTCTCTGCCGATGCACTTTTTAGTCCCCGGCCGGTGCGCTTTGTGGTACGCCTTTTGCCCCTTGGGCAATTTCGGCGGTCGTAACACAACTGTGCCCGCTTTCCGTTTCGGCGTTACGCGGCAACACCGCCTATGCCCCATGATGCTGGCGTAGGCGTTGATGTCCAGGCCTGCGCCGCGCAGGTCGCGGGCGAAACTGGCCCGCAGGGCGTTGAACAATCGCGGCCAGGGCGTTAGCCCGGCACGGCAGACGGAGCGG
>BEIM01000234.1 GCA_002898995.1 bacterium HR36 | reverse complement strand
AAGGACCTGGGTCTACCGGTGAGACCCGGTGAATTGATGATGCTGGCTGGAGCAAGAGAACTGGCCAATGAGTTTGCGAAGGGTTTCTCAAAGGGGCGTCCTTCCCATGAGGATGACCCAATCGGGTGGTTTAGGTACTGCACAAAAGCGTTAGAGCTGATGCTGACAACTACGCAATACAAAATAGGGCTCATGATCTGGACGTGTATCCGGCAACTGAGCGACGGGAATCCGGTGGGCTCTGTGCTCCCCATGCGATCTGCGATCGAACACTACGCTGTAGCCGTGTATTTGGGAGACCGCTTGGAAAGAGCATGGGATGAAGTTGTGAAAGGTAGCTCCTCAGGTAAGATTCCTGTAGATCGACTGCTCAAGTTAGAGGAGCAAGTTGCCCGCTTTCTGGCAGGAACAAAAGGCACAGAAGAGGAAGCTACTAAGTGGAAGGAAGAATGGTCACAGTTAGGTTTGGACAGAGCGATAAACTTGCGAAGCGCGACGGAGACGGGGTTAGCGAATGATGTTTTGGGTTTTTTGTATGATTTCGGATCGCGAGTTATACATGGAGAGCGAGCAAGGGGCGTAGAGTTGTGTCCGCCGACACATGAAGTTTATTGCAGAGCCAACCTATCTCGGGCCTTACTTGGCTTGGACTTGCTTGTCAGTATTGAATACATGCCGAATACATTGCGGAATGGAGTTGCAGTTCTGCGAAAATTACAGGCATTAGCGCGGGCCCTTGCTAAACCAGGTGCTAACCAGACAAAGATCCTGAGAACAATCGCGATGGCAAGGGATAAGTTAATTCAGGGGAAACACTTTACGGGAAGCGGCACGATGGACAATCCTTTTGTGTTTGCGGAGGGGCTAGAGTACTACTTTGCTTTTTATAAGCTCTGTGAGCAGCTGAGTTTGGACACTGCCCAGCGGACGCTAGTACACTCTCCAAGCGGGAGATTCTTTGATGCAGTGCCTGACAAATCTGGCCGACTCTTTTACTTCGCCGTTCCCATGGAGCAGTTTGGCTCGCATCAAGAGGGTGAGGTCTGACCTATGTCCCTGCTCGTTGACAACCCCATCCTCAACTCGCCCTTTGAGGAACCCACGCGCTACTGGGCTTACGAAGAAGGTCAGCCGGTGCTCAAGAAAGGCCGTCGGCCAGCGGGTTATTACTTGAAAGCCCGAACGCGCGGGCTGCAGATGGCGATGCTGGAAGAAGAGTTCATCCCGCTAGAACTGGTGAACACCATTCGGGAACGGGTGCAGAACTGGCGGGAGCGAGGCCATCCTGGCGCGAGGCCTATCACCCGGCAACTGCTCAACCACTGGAACAACCCTGAGCGAGAACGCAAGCTCTTCTTCTGCCAGCGGCAGGCGGCCGAGACCCTCATCTGGTTGGTGGAAGCCTCGCAGGCCGAGAAGCAAGGGATCATGATTCCGAAGGATAACGGACTTACTCGCTATGCCTGCAAAATGGCCACGGGCTCAGGCAAAACGGTGGTCATGGGCATGGTCATCGCCTGGCAGGTGCTCAACAAGTTGGCAAACCCTCAGGACCGGCGCTTCTCCGACTCACCATTCCCTACGAGTGGCAGGACCTGCGGCATGAATACCGGGCGGACTACCTTATCCGCTGGCGCTGCGAGGACGGGCGGGAGGTTAAGGTGATCCTGGAGGTTAAGGGCTTCGAGACAGAGCAGAACCGCCAAAAGGAAACCGCTGCGAGGCATTGGGTGCGGGCGGTGAACTATCACGGGGAGCTCGGGTGCTGGGTGTTTTGCCTGTGCAAGGAACCGAGGAGCTTTGCCAAGGCGATTCGTCAAGCAGTTGCAATTCTCTAAGTTTTGCGTGAGGTTATGCAATGGTCTCACGGAGGTAAAATTTGCCGACAGCAGCGCGGCCCCAGCGGAAGGCCCCTTGCGATGTGGAGGCCTGGGAGAAATTGCAGCGGGCACTCAAGGCGGAGATTGACACCCGAGGCGTTTGAGAGGATGCCGGGCAGCGGATCCGTTCCGCCCCTGCGCAGCAGGGAGCCAACGCCCTGCTGAGGCGCCAACCGCTATACCTTACGTAATCACACTGTTTCCACCCCCGCCCGGGCCTGCATCAACAACCGTCTTTCCTCGGCGGACGAGATTGCAATCGCTCGAAGCAACTCTGCCAGCCTATCGCCGGCCTGGCTGGACTGGTGCGCTTTTTGGTGCGCCTCGGCCGGAAACCCGCGATTTTCTGAGGAATTTTCCGGTTCAGTTCGAGTCCCAAAGCGCTGGGAAACACACGAAAGAAGTGCGACAGAAAGTTCCCGGGCCAAGCTCAGCACTGGCCAACCAAGGGAAAATAACTCTGGCACCAGTGTGAATTGACCACCCCTGGCCAAAGTCAGCCTGTCTTGGCGTGCGAGCTGCGCGCCTCACCTTGCGCTGCTCCAGCGCGAATAACGACCGAATCATCCCGCTATTCGGCTACACCTGACTCACAGATCCCTCGGCGGCTATTATTTCCGCAATCCCGCCCGTGTATCATAATCATGGGGATGCTAGTATGCTGCTGAGGGGCACGACCGGCACTGGCAGCTGCCGTAAACACGACCAAAAGCGGCTATCCAGATGCGCCGATTCTGATATGCGGACTGCCGATGGTGTGGTGCAACGCTCTGCTGGCTCCACACTTATCTGGCTGCTAGCAGCCCGGCCATCGCCGCGAAAATCGGGAAACCGCTCGCGCTTCCCCTGGATTCCCGCCATGGCGCCGTATAGCGCGACGCTGAACCGAGTACTCGGTAGCCCACGCTGAAACAGCCCCGCGGCCAAACTGTCGGACTTCGTCGCCTATTCGACCTAATGGATTCAATAAATTACGCCGCGACAATTTTCACCCTGAAACGGGCGAATCTCAGCAGCACACGCATAGGAAACTAGGACCTGGATACACCTTCGCCCCCGTAGCTCAACTGGATAGAGCAAGGGATTTCTAATCCCTAGGTTGCAGGTTCGAGTCCTGCCGGGGGTACTGATTCATTAGACCAAATAATCGTTCGCAAACCGCGGCAAGATTGTTCGCTGCACTGCCTTATGAGGAATCTTTCAAGCAAAGCCAAGGGTGTACCTACCGTTACGGCTCCAGGTCGGGGGCGGCTCCCTTCGCACACTTGTGCCCGCGGTTATGGTCACCTTTGCTGTTCCGTTTTCGAGGCTGAGCAGGTTACTGCGTGCTCGCTAACAAGCTTGGCAGCAGCGCGTTGATCCCTACAACTGTACCAAGCCGCGCCAGAGCAGTACTGTCTTGGACTACCAACGGTGTTTCTAGTGTACAAATACGCGCTAAAACGAATCAGCGGGCGCAAGACAAAGGCAAGAGATTGTATAGGCCCGGTGAAGGGATTGGCGGGCGTTAGCGTGCCGAGAGTGGATTATGCCACTAAGCCCACCATGGCCACAACGGCGACCGCTAGTCCATCACCAAGGAGAAACCGTATGCTAGTGACGAGAACGCCGGGTGTTTCCCCACCGTGCATAGAAAGTATCGGTTGCCTAATATCCCTATCGGCCCGCGGCTTCCTAAGCGTGCAACCTCTATTGAATACGGGCTCACCATCGCCTTAGACCCGCCGCGGATAAGGCCGGGTCTTTTTGCCTCGATGTCCGCAACGGGTGGCGAAAATAGGACCCAGTGCATTGCAACGCGCCCTAACTGTAACAAAAAGGAAACGTAGTCGCGGCTAAAGCGTTAGCCATGGTTTAGAATCAATTCAACAGTGCTGAACAAATGGCGTCGCGGCTGAGGACTAAGCACTCTGTGAATTTGCTTACGCAAAGGTTGTCCAACTTAGCTAAGCGTTGCACATATAACATATATTCGGAATCGGTGCTAATCACGATGAATTGATTAGGGCCTCCACTTGCACCGGCATCATTCATGAGCGTACAGTCGTTCGCCTGTGTTTGTGGAGGACACCAGATTGCCGCTCATTCGAGAGCAAGCCCAAAGCAATTTCAAGGCAATTCTGCATTTTTCGCTTCCAGGCCAGCTAGGGTGGCTGCTATTCCACCGGCAAGTAAAGTGGTCAGCAGACTTAGCAACACGTGCATTTTACCTGAATCCCAGGCCCATTGCAATTCGGGCCAGGAGGAAAAATGGCTGTGTACACCGCTAAGTTGTTCAATGAGAAACATCATGTCCGCCGGTTTGGGCAGGAGCCAATAAGCCACAGCAACGAGCGTATGCGTGCTTGCCGTACTGGCTGCGAAATATTGCACGTGCCAGTAAGTCAAGTTAGCTAATTGGCACAGTAACCAGACCAATGCGCTGCCGGCGAGCGCAAGGGCGCTGCGACGTAGCCACACTCCTAGTAGCATGCTTATCGCCAAGAAAGGCGCCAGATGAATGCAAAAAACGCCCAGGGCCAAAAGCCCTGCTCCCGGCCAACAATGCAGCGCCCAGGCAACTGCTGCTGTTGTATACAGCACAAAAAGTCCCGCAAACAATGTGCATATCAATACTGCGCCTAGATACCTTATCAGCACCACTAAGGCTCGATTTGCTGGCGATGTAAACACGATCATGGCGGTGCCCGAACGCATGAAGCTAGGCATCAGCGAGGCTGTACCTGCCAGACTAAGTAACACACCTATTGGCCCCAACGCCCAGCGCAAAAACACGCTTTGCAGGAATTCGCCTGTCGCCGCATTATCGCGAAAGACCTGTAGTTGTATAAGTCCGAATAGAAGTTGCAAGGACCCGCGTTGCTCGGGGATTTCTAATTCGTCTTCGATTTTCTCGATGGCTGGCCCCTCGATACGAACGGTCAGGCACAGCAGCACGGCCAACAACGTACCCGCAATCCACAAGGATCGCAAGGGGAACAATGCATGCCAGCAGTC
Organism: bacterium HR36; assembly: GCA_002898995.1. Classification (GTDB taxonomy): domain Bacteria; phylum Planctomycetota; class Planctomycetia; order Gemmatales; family HRBIN36; genus HRBIN36. The sequence goes on along the minus strand of BEIM01000234.1, from coordinate 1,150 downwards.
ACGCCAGTGTCCGACAACCACGCGAGCTATGAGGCTTGGCAAGTCCCAATGTAATTCCCCGCCGATTTGCGCCTCCTTAGATACCGGCTTCGCGGCTAATTGCATGGCAAATATCCTCTAATGGTGTGCCTCTGCCATTGCGGTAGCGGAAATAATCCTCTGCCTCGCCGCTATAAACAATGCGTCCCGCACGCAGCTCTAGAACGTGGCTAGCCCAGTGTTGCATCGCAAGAGCGTTGGCCTGTGCGATAATTACCGTTTGCGAATCAACGGTTCGACGCAACCATTCAAAAAGTTGCGATAACCCCAACTCATCTAATGAATCGCACGGAGAGTCTAAGACAACAAGTTTCGGATGATGGACGAGGGAGCAAGCTAAGCCTACTCTTTGGCGCAAGCCGCGACTTAATTGTGAAATTTTCGCGGAAGCATAATCTTTCAATTGGAAGTGATGTAATATTTTCGCTACGGATAGGCGGAGCCGCTGTGCCGGCAACTTGTGCAGTGACGCAACCCAGGAAATAAGGGCTTCGACCCGCCAATGTCCAGGCAAGTGCGCGTCTTCAGGAAGGTAGCCCACTCCCTGCAATGTCTTAGCGCAACTGGTCAATTGTCCCGATCTATGAACTTGGCCCGCATCGGGTCTGATTAACGAAACGAGCAGGCGCAAGAGCGTAGATTTTCCCGCGCGATTAGGACCAGTTACCAACCAGCGCTGGCCTGGGAACACAGTCCAATTGACATCTATTAGCGCGGTGACTTTTTTGCTGCCCCAGAGGTATCCAGGATAGCTTTTCGTCACATTCTTGCATTCGATTATCGGTTGCATAGCACTTCTTAAGATGTTTAGGCACGGTCATTCGATGAGCGAAACCTGTCGTCCATCTTGGAGGATGCGCATAATAGCCGTGCGAAGCCCTTCGGCAATTTGTTCATCGCTACCATTGATGATTTTCCAGCTAACAGCATTGATGCGTTGATCAGCCGGCACGTTCCCGATGGCCTCCATTTGAGCGAGGGTGTCCAGTGCAGTATTGAAACTGGGATTCAGAGGACTGAACACTGGGCCAAAGCCTATGCAATGGATCAAGACGGGCTTACGCCGCGTGCTGAAACCGGGGGGATTGGCGGTATCTAAGGCGGTTAATTG
>BEIM01000233.1 GCA_002898995.1 bacterium HR36 | reverse complement strand
GTATCCCCTTTTGCGATCATCCCCAGAACTCCGCGGCATCGAGGGCATCCAGCAGGGCCGTGCGGTGGATGGCCTTGGCGTTGTCGGTTTCGCTCCAGAAAAGCGAGTTACCATCGCCCAGCAGTTTGTCCAAACCCTGGTTCCGGTAACGGGGCAAAACCAGCTTCAACCGGAAATCGGCCTGCTGCCGACCCAGGAACAATCCTTCGCGCAACTCGTGCAGCATGCTGTTGGGCAACCTCCGCCGATCTTCTTCCGGGTCTCTAGCGCGAACCGCTTCGATCCGCTCTTTCAGCTTCGACCAGTGCCGCCGTGGGTCCACCTGACTGTTACGAGTTACGACGTAGGGCCGGGCGGTTAACAGCGTGCTTCCGTCGTCGAGCGTCCACTCTTCCCGCACCCGCTCCAGGTCGGGGTTGCTGGCGTCGTAAAGGATGTGAAAATCAATGGCGGACAGCGGCTTGTGCTTCTTGGCGGATTTCAACAGTGCCTCGGCCAATTCATAAGCGGCAAAGAATGGGAAGTGAGGTTTGATGATGGCCACGCCCGCGCAGCTGGTGAGACCTTGCGGCAGCACTCGCCTGCCCAGAGCGCTGCCGAGAACTCTTTGAATGGCCGCATGACCCCTAGCAGTTTCCTCGAACGTCTGAAGGAATTTGACCGTGAACTGCAACGCCTGCTGGCCATCGCAGACCACTGTCAGGTCGTCGCCGCCGAGCACCAGCGGCACGATAGGTAACGCTCCTTCCTTGGATTTCAAGGGTTTCAATCCGGCAAGGGCTTCGAGAAATGCGTGCTCGGTGCATTCGTCCAGCGCCAGTGAGAAATCGCGCAATTGCTCGATGTATGTCCGGTTCCATGCTGAGGAAGGTTTTTGCTGTGGAGACCGCACGCACTCGTCGAAATTCAGGAAGATTTGTCCTAGCCCGTTGCCGTCAGCGTGAATCACCGCGAACCATTCGCAGCCCAGATCTTCGAGCTTCTCAGTGGAACGAGGCAAGTTCTTGTCGGTGGCCAGTCGGCGGATGCGCTGTAGGGCGTCTTGTGCAACGGCGATCTTCGCCAGCGACATGGCCGAGCGGGGGCCAGGATCGCGACCGCTATTGTCCCACTTGGCTGCGGGCAAACCGCTGGTCCCGCAATCCATGATGATCGGCAGGCGCTGAAAGCGAGTTTGCGGGCCAGGAAGCCGCGAGCGCACTAATTCGTACTCCCGATGCACCTCCTTGATGACATCATGAATGGACACACTAGCGAGGTCAAACTCGCGCGACACCACGCCCCAAATTTCCATGCCCGGGGCTTCTTTCAGGGCCCGGCGAGTGACCAAGGACACCAGGCGTCGCGCCTGGCTATCATCGTCCGCCAGTACCAGCGCCTTACCGGATGCTGCGACAATTACCTCGAATTTTCCGCCAGCTTGGATTGGCCGATTCACGTTGGTGTTTCGCAACTGATCGCGAATGTGTTGCGCAGGAACTGGTGCCGACGAGTTATAAAGGGCAGGTCCGCCCAATTGCTGTATTGCTTCCAGCACCCACTGCGTGCCTGAACGATAAGTCAATTCTGAAGCGCCAACGTTCTCCCGCAACTTGTTGGTGGCAAAAATGTAGGCCTGATTGCCGGAAGTTTCGATGAGCACCAGACGCACGACGAGTTCCTCCGTCAATGCCGCGCGTGATCACGCTACGGGCCGACTTCCCGCCGCCCCGCGCGGATTCACCGTAGCCGCAGCTATACCTGGATGTTGCTCACCGTTAAAAACGAGAGCAGACGGGCCGAAGTGACAAATTTCCTTCGCCTAACACAATTGGCCGGATGGTTACTGACCGTAGTTGGTGATGAGAAGTTCGTTCACCTGGCCGCGTTTGTTGCTGTGGCAATTGATGGCTCGCCTGGCGGCAACTGTTTCGATCTGGAAAGGCCACCGCCCATACAGCTGCCGCACCAATGGCGTATCCGAGTTGGAGACCATCAGCAGAACATTCCGCTCGGAAAGCTGCAGGCACAAGTCGCGTAGTTTTGTTTGCTCGGCAATGCCGAAACGCTCAACGTGGTAAGCGGTAAAATTTGCCGTCGGCGAAACCGGCACGTAGGGCGGGTCGAAATAGACCCAATCCTGCGCTCGGACGCGTTCCAGGATGCGCTCAAACGGCCCACAGCAGATTTCCACATTCTGCAAGGCCCGCGAGACGGCCAGAAGGTTTTCTTCGCCCATATATTATGGATCCTAGGGCGACCAACGGCAACGTTGAACTGCCCCTGCTGGTTGAAGCGGGACAACCCATGGTTCTCCGTCTCGTTTAGGTAAATCATACCTGAGACATGCTTCGGCAAAGTCGGTGTGGTGTGGTCATTATCCCGCAGCTCCTAATAAATCTTCCGCCGATAGAGATACGCCGTCAGGATATGAATGACATCTACGGTGTGGTCACCCACTGCGAAGCAGGTGTTTCCGAGCTCACGATTGCCACGAAAGAGGGCGGCTCGTCAAATCAACCACTTGCGGTTCTGCCGACAGAAAAGTGCCCGCGGCCCTCGAATGGTTCGTGCTAAGTACCGAACTTAGCGGCTCAATACTGCAACAAGACCTCAGCCAGCCATCCCCAACCAACCAAGTAAAACGAATGCTCCCCCGTCGTGCGTATGACCGCCCCGCTCTCCAAGTGCAGATGATACATGCGGGCGATGCTCTCGAACTTCGCCTCCACCTCGCTCACCACCGTGGGAGCAGTCGGGTCCCACTCCAGTCGGGTGAGGATCTTATCCCCGAGCTCGAATTGCTCAATCGGTTTGGGGCCATCCGGGGTCAGCAACTTCGTTCCCGCCGCAAAACACGCCTTGCTAAGCTGATAGATACTTAGCCCTGCGTTGGCCAGATTGAGTAACGCCCCGCTGTAATTTCCATTGACTAAGTCCTGCACACCATTATGTAGACCAACGCCAATTTGAACGATCTGCATAGCGTCATAGGTGCCACGGTTGCAGGTAACTTATCAGCCGTAGTCTCCGTTACTTGCATTAGATGGCTTGGCTCTCACGGTCTTAGGAGGTTTAGAGCAGTGCCAAGCCGAGGGTACTCGTTACGGAGTTCCAGTTGCTTCCATGGACTGGGGACGGGGCTCACCGGTCAATCGGAAGCTTAGATTTGTCAATGGTTTTAGGAGGAATCCGCGGCTTCGTCAGGTTTGGGTCTATCTTCCGGGGTTCCACCAACTCCAGCACTAAAGCTCCGGTGGACTTGTCGTATTTAGGCGACTGTAAAAAATAACCTTTACGGTGCGTGTAGCCAGTAAGTTTGCTGTTGATAACCTGCAATCCGCTGCCGAGTAAGTCTTTGACATCTACGGCGGCACCTGTGAAGCTCCGCTCTATCATGGCTTCGAAGTCAGTTTTGCGAAAGCGCTCGATAACGTACTCGCCCACGTCATGGACCCAATTGCCATCCACTGATACTCTGACGCCGCGTACTTTCACTTCGGCATTGTCAAGGACCAAAGGTCCGGAAGGCGGACCGCTGGTCTTGAATACGGCGATGAGTTCCAGATCGAAACGGATGGTGACCGCTGAATCCGGCGCCAGCGGATCAGCACCCAAGATTCGGTTTTTCTTCTTAAACGAAACCTCGTGGCCCATGACCAGATAGGAGAGGGCTACTTGGTTTGCCGAAGGAGTCACTCCAAGATGTAACGATGCCCTCTTGTCCGCCGCCGCCACCGTTACCTTCTTGTTATAATAGTCGGGACTGCTTAGCAGTTTATGTTTCGAGATGTCCTCCTGGGCTTTAGGCCGAGACAGATTCCAAAATACTTGCAGCTGGTCCTTGAGGTTGATATCGACAACCTCTTGCACCTTACCGTCGGCGCCCCGGATGGTTATCAAGCACTTCCCGGAGTGAGGACCGTAGTACGAACCTGGCTCAGAAGGTTTGGCCTTAACACGAATCGGCTCCTTATGTTTGGGCTCTGGTTGCGCTAGGAGCATGGAGCCAAGAGCAAACCACAGCCCAAGGGTCGCCCCGATGGCGCGACGCCCAAAATTGCGCTGTGCCGAGCAGAGCATGGTGGTCTCCTTTCTTAGCGGTATAAAGCTTCAATGGGGTTGGGCGCTTCACTCCTCGCACGATAGGCCACAAGATCTTGCGTCGGTTGTTCCTCCTATTCTACAGGCGCGAGGGACGCTCAGTTATAACGCGGAGGTTACTAATCCATACAGGCCGCTGACTTATCCCCACTTTTTCCGGCGGGAATAATAACTCGGGGATGTCCTCCAAGTGGTTTTTCGGGAAGGAGTTATCTAATTTTTGACTCCCAGAAGCTCCGAGATACAAGGCCGGCGCACTACGATGGCCACGGACGTTAATAGGAATGGCATATCTCTGGGCTCCCGTAGAGAAGATACAAGGAGATCACGTCATGACAGCCACGGACGTCCTGACTTGGCTTAGCGGTGATATGCCTGCGTGGACGTGCATAAATGGCAACTCCATACCAGCGGAAAACAACGTCACGTGCAAGGGCCGAACATGTGGACGTGCGCAAATGGCAGCTCTATACTCTCGCCCACCTCGTGGCCGCGGCCATTTGCGTCGGTCGCGTGAGTTTGGCGGAACCGAATAAGTGGCAAGCCAGGCAACGCCAGGGCTTGGTCCAGCACGCCATCAAACGTGTGTGGTGGTTTATCGCAAACACGCGTGTGCGACGGAGACCAGGGCGGAAGTTTATATCCAGAGCCGAGGTGGTTTGTCGCTAACGGGCGTGTATGTCCCGAAGTGGTGATGACCGGGCCGCTGCAGTGGCTGTTCACGAATCGCCGACGCTGGCGGGTGATTTTCAGAAACTAAGTGTCCTGTCAGTCAAGGCTGCCGTGGCTTCGATGTGGCCATTACGCCATGCCAATGCGGAGCGATTGCCGGGTGTGGCAGCAGAGAGGTCCGGGGGGCGTTGGACTTGATGCCATCGCGAAGGTATGCGCTCGGGCACCAGAGGTTCGCATCGGCCAGTGAGGTGCGTGGTGCGGTGTAGCAGTTAGGGGTCGCGAAGGTATCGCTCGCGCACCAGCGGTTCGCATTGGTGCTCGTTGGCCTTCGTGCTTCGTTCGGCGCCTCGTCGGGGGGGTATCGCTTGCACGTCAGATGGTCGGGCTGGCAGGCCAGCGTGGTTGGCCGGCGGGGGCGCCGGCTTACAGGCTAGATGCCGGAACCGTGCCTAAGCTGCCCTAGACTACGCTTAGTAGCTCGTCGCCGGTTTATAGGCTAGATGCCGGAACGGTTCGGGCAGGATGTCGGGCGCGTCGAGCACAAGCAAAGAGCGGTGAAGGCGACTCAGGCACTGCCAGCGTTTCCGTGAAGGGAAACGCATGAACCACGAGCGGAAGGCAGGAGGATGGCGTAAAGTGGTGCGATCCATCAGTGAGGCGAGGCCAGGGTAGCAACAGAGGAGGGAGGTGAGTCGGGGGCGCTGCGGCCGTCTGGTATTTTGGCTGCGTACAGGCGCAACAGTGGAGGGCAGGGAGGTTCAGGAAGGTGCTACAAGCTTCTTGGTGAAGGGAGTGCATGTAGCAACAACGGAGAGCGGTAATGGCGGAGGAGAAGTCGCGGTTGGAATGGTTGGAGGAGCAATTGCGCAGGGCGCGCGACGGCGATCGAGGGGCGGTGGATGAACTGTTTGACTACTTGCTCCAGCGGTTGGATAGCATAGCCCGACGGGCGTTGCGACCTGCCCGACCAGTGGTCTTCAGCGGTTCCGATGTGGTCCAGGAAGCGGTCAAGCGACTGTGGGAACGCATGCAGAACGATAGGGCGGGGTTGCTGGCGGACGGGCGGCAGTTTTTGCTGCAGGCGGCGCTGCATCTACGCTGGGCCTTTCTCGACTTGCTGAAGAAGCTGCGTGGACACCCGCACCGCGAAAGTGCTGGCGGTTCCGAGCAGCCCGCGTACGAACCGGCATTACCGCTCTCCACTACCCCAGCACAACTGGAAGCCTGGGAACGGTTCCACAAGTTGATTGACGAGCCGGGTGTGCTCAATGAGCAGG
>BEIM01000232.1 GCA_002898995.1 bacterium HR36 | reverse complement strand
GGTGTTTTTCTCGAAGTCGGGCTTTCGCGCGAGCTGATCTAAGGGCAATTTGCCTCGTGGCTTGGCACCGCCATGACAGGAAACGCAAAACTCTTCGAGCAAAGGAGCTACTTCTTGAGCGAAGGCGTTGGCCGCCGTCCCCTGGGTGGGCCTGGGCGACAAAGTCGGACCGGCGAGCTTGCCAGACTGCGCGTGCAAATCCGAGGAGCGATTCGGCCAAGCAAGTTCCCACAGGGCTAAGGCCACACTTGCTGACGCCATCAGTAGCACACTAAGGGGAGCCGCATAGGGTTTCGGGGCGGGCATAGGGCTTCCTGTTCATTGCAGCACAAAGGGATGGTGGCAAAGCGTACCGCGATTGCCACCATGGTACAATCAATCAGGCGGGTCGAGCTATTTTATATAGATGCGGCGAGGCGGAGAGGGCCGCGCAACTCGAGAATCATCAACGAACATCCGTGGGTCGGTAGGATGAGCGGAGAAACCCTGCGGCTGGGTGTACTCGGACTGGGATCGAATTGGCGAGTGTGGCGACGCGCATTACGCCGCAGCCGAAGTTGCCGGGTGGAGGTGGTTTTCGACCAAGTGCATCAGCAAGCCAGCCGGGAATCTGCGCGGCTGCATTGTCATCTCGCAGAGAGCGTTTGGCAACTGCTTTCCTGGCCGGGCATAGATGTCGTCCTGTATTGCGATGCGCAATGGTTCGGGTTATGGCCGCTGGAGTTGGCTTTGTCGCCAAGAAGTGCTGGCCTCGACGCGGGACAAGCCGGGGGCACACCTCCCGAGGCCCCTCCGGCAACCGCTGTCCCGAGCCAAAAGAACACGTGGTGGAGTCTAGTGCCCCCAACGGTAGAGCTAGCCAAAGCGCCGGGGCTGCTTGAGCAAATTGTGAGCCAGAACGAACCGGTTTATTTCCTCTGGCCGGAGTGGGAAGTGCGAGCCGCCCGCCAATTATGCCGACAAGCCCGCAAACGCCTAGGTTCGCTGCGTTGGCTGCAGGTGCAGTATCTGGGATACACCTCCGAGCAAATCCCCCTCGTTGCCACAGATAGCCTGAACCCGATTTGGCGCTTCTGGTGTGGCGGTCTTGCGTGGCTGAGCGAACTGCAGAACGAGTTGGCCCAGGAGGTGCATCACCTGAGCAGTTTGCAGAATGGCGAGGCACAATACCGCTCACTCGTCGCCCGTTTTCCAGAAAACGTTTGGGCTGTTCTCGAAACGATGGAGTTGCTAGATGGCCAGGTTGCAGCTCGGGCCTCTCGCACTGGAATATCTCCGTTGTCCTGGCCGACCAGGTTGCTAGTGCGAATTCTGGGGAAGCGAGGCGAGGTAATGTTTCGCTGGCCCGACACGTTGCACTGGTACTTGGGCAAAAGGCAACGACAAGAGCGTTGGCCCTCCGAACTTTCCCTCGCAAGCCGTTTGTTACGGCAGTTGCAAAACCGGTGGCAGCGGCAGGAAGTGCCCAGTGAAAACTTGCGGCGGCTGAAGCACTATTGCACGCTACTGCAAGCGCTCGAGCGTACTTGAAGCCTGGCGAACTGCTTGGACGAATTGCCGCATTTTTTCTGGGTCCTTCACTCCGGGAATGCTTTCCACACCACTGGCGACATCTACCGCCCAAGGCCGGACGACATGGATCGCTTGCGCCACGTTGTCGGGAGTCAGTCCCCCGGCCAGGATCAGCGGGCGCCGCCGCGAAAACTGCGTTACCACCCACCAAGGCAGCGATTTTCCTGTGCCGCCCAACTGCCCTGGCACCCTCGCATCGAACAAGACCCCCGCTACCTCGACACCCCGGCGTAGCCAGGCTTCCAGTTGCGCTTCAGCTCGTTGTAAGTCCGTTGCATCAGCAATGCCCGTGGCCAGGATGTAACGCACGCCCGGCGGGTCGGGCAGAGGCTCGCCGTCATGGAGTTGCACCGTACGAAAACCTAGCTGTCGCGTGAGGTATTCCAATAATTCCCACGCTGGCCGAACCACTACCGCCACCGGTTCCACAAACGGAGGCAAGGCGCCTAAAATGGCCCCTGCTGTTTCAGGCGGCACATACCGCGGCGATGGCGGGTAGAAATTGACGCCAACGGCATCTGCCCCAGCCAGTGCGGCCTGGTTCGCTTCTTCGGCGGTACGGACGCCACAAATCTTCACACGGACGCGGGGGGAAGCCTGAGTCATGGCGCGAACCAGATTTGGCGTTCGGCCAGTTGGCGGATCAAGCGTTCACGGTCTTCAGGCAGAAGTAAGCGTTGACGCACCAGTTCGTCGCAGGCTTGGCGGTAGCGTTGGCAGTAGTCGGCAAAATCGCGGTAGCGTTCCTTGATGGCCTGGCGGGGATCGCCGCGTTTTTGCCGCTCCTCGGCAGTTCTCGGAAATGGGATACAAGCCCCCAGCAGATTCGCGAGCATCCCTTCTGCTCCGACACTGCGATGCCGCAGGTTCCAACCAGTGTAAGTGGCCAGGGGCACAGCAATGTCGGGCAACCGCAGCATGCCCAGCTCGTTGCCATCCTCATCACACTTGGCGACAAGCACAGTGTAACTCGCGACCGCTTTCGGAGGTTCCTGAGTGATAATGCCCCGCGGCGCGAATTCAGGGCCATAGTCGAACACCTGCGGTCGCTGAATCACCTCCGGGTAACGCACACCCGGCAGGGCAGGGAAACCCGTGTGCTGCCGGTCGGGCAGGACAAGCGTCCCCGATGCGATCGTCGGATAGACACTCGCTGGGGGTTCCTTGCCTTGCTTGACCCAATCATCCAGGGCATCGAGCAAGGCACGCAATAGCGGACGGTAATCCGCGGGATTGGGAGGCAAATCGGTCGCCGTTGGGGCTGGTTTCCCTGGTGCGGGCAAGGTGCCAGGGCCAGGGCCATGCTGAGTCCCGGCGAAAGCATAAATCCGCACGTTTTCGGGAATCTGGGCATCGCTGCGACCCAAGGGATCGGTGTGGACAAGTGAACCCGAGCGGTGCCAATACTCCGCCGCCGTTTGCGTGTGGAAAATTTTTGGGACACAGTCGGGATGGGTGCGGGTCAGACGCCGCAGAATTCCGTCTTCGCGTTGCTGGAACGGGTCGTAACTGTCGCCGTAGGTGAACGGAAACATGTCAGCGGGATAAGCATGGTCTTCGTGCTGACCATTATGGCGCGTGGGTTGCGCGAAACGGTGATTGAAAAATCCCAGCCCTCCGCCAGCGACATGTGGCCAAACCGCGTCAAACACTCGGCGGCCCTGTTCATCGGCATTGAATCCCAGGTACAAAAAATGCCGCAGAAACCGCCCGCTTTGCGAAACGCCGAAAGCATACGCCCGGGAGATGGCGGGCTGGCCCTGCACGGCCAACGGATTGTGTTCGCTTTTGTCGTATCGCAAGAACGAAACGAGGTCGCGTACCCCCGCAAAACCAACACCCTGCACGAAGGCACCCTCGACTTCCGTTACCAGCTCATACAGGTACCCCGGCCGAAAGCCACCCGCTACATACAAGCGCACTTCCGCCAACGTTCCTGGCACTCCCCGTTCAGGGGGCTTCGGCGTGCGGATTTCCACGCGCCATTGGTCGCGGGGAATGATTACTCGGGGATCACTTTCACGCATGCGCCAGGTCAATAGCGCTTTCTGGAGACCCTCCGGCGTCGGGCGATAACTGCCATGTCCCGGCCGGCGAGATAACGGCAGCCACTCCGCAGGGGCGTCCGTGCTCATTTCAAACCGTGCCACCCCGCGAACGGGACGGCCATTTTCCAAAACCGGCGGCGGAGCAAGCAGTAGCCGATTCTCCCCAGGCAACAACTCGCCAATCCAACCGCTCCAGACGATGGTGTAACCGCGTCGCATGAGAAAACCGTTGCCCGCATCTGTGGCCGTGGCAGGGTCATTGGTGCCGCGGGCATCGTTGAAAAATCGCAAGGCCAGCTTGTTGCCACGGTTGTTCACATCGTAAAGAATTGTACCATTCCCCTTCCGCAAGTCGGCGGGGGCCAGAATGCAAACATCCGCGGCAAATTCTACCTTCCCCTGCGCATTTCGCGGTGCCAGGGACAAATCAACAATCGGCTGGTTGGCGAGGTGATTGGGATCCAGGGCGAAACGTGCTACTCCGGTGAGCTTGACATAAGGGCCGGTGTCCCCAAAGGATTGACCCTGGGCGAACGGTTCGCGCTGCTGAAGAACCAACTCGATCAACTCGGCCCGCACCAGGGGTGGGCAACCCGCTAGCACCAGCCAGCCTACCATTACCGCACAGCGCTTGGCCATCCGCGTCCCTCCCTTGTAAGATGCGCATCGGTTTCACCACGCTCACCTACCAACATACTAGGGATTGACCAATCCTTGCGTGATGGCCGCGGGAAAGTGCTTGTTCTTCCGCCTTGCCCGTAACCCATGTTACTTGGATCGGTGTCGAGGCCTGCGCTGTTTTTTCCAATTCATTGTTCAGGTCAACTCGACGCACTTGTCTGATTTTCAAAGTACCCCCTTGACACCTGTGCCGATGCCCCGTATTAATCACGCGACACGGTGGTCAATATCTGTGTGTGAGTCCGGAACTCGGTGGCAGTGAAAAGGCTCGCCGCTGGTACAAGGTGCTGGCAAGACTCCTTGGCTCAATTTGGCCAAAGGCGCCCTTGGGCTGCGTGCCTCGTTTGGTTACTGGCTTTACTGTTAGTGTTGCCTGCGGGTTCGCCTGGTGGGAAGCGCTGGGCCATGATCGCCTATCCCCGGGAAGCGGAATCGGAGGCGCCTGATCTTCCTCAACGTGCCGACCCCACTTCGGTCGAACACGGGCACTGGTGTTGCATAGCCGGCCGTTTAGCTCATGCGCGCGAGGTGGCCGACCGCGGCCGGCGCCTGCCTTGCGGACACGACGCCAAGTCCGTTTCGCAGACCCCCAGTTCTCATGCAATGGCGTCCCACACCACCAACACGACTTCCCCTGCCGTTTGGGTACGTCCGCTGCGTTGCTAAACCGTTGGCTTGTGGTTTCGTTCTCCCAAAAACCTAGCGCTCTCGACGCCATGCTGCTCTTCCGCTGCGCCTACTTTGTAGGGAGAAAATCATGAAAACGCTTGCGCAACTGATCCAAGGATACCAGCGCTATTGCACCGAATACTGCCCCCAGCATCAGGACTTATTAGCCCAACTGGCACGTGGCCAGCAACCGCAGGTCTTGCTCATCACCTGCTCTGATTCTCGCATCGAACCGGCGCTTATTTTCCAAAGCGAGCCGGGGGACCTATTTGTGTTGCGCAATGCAGGCAACATCGTGCCGCCGTATGGCGACCGCAGTACCGCAGAGGCTGGAACCATCGAGTTTGCAGTTTTAGGGCTCCAGGTGCGGAATATTGTCGTTATGGGGCATACTCAGTGCGGCGCTGTGCGAGCCTTGCTGCAACTGGAAGCCGTGCGCGCACAACTACCCTGTTTATGTCAGTATCTCCAAGCCGCAGCTCGTGTCCCCGCCCTGGCGCAAGTGCGGGCAGCAGACGTACCGCCTGAGCAACAATTTCGCCTGGCCGTTTATCAGAATGTCCTGGTGCAACTTGATAATCTCCTCACGCATCCCGCAGTCGCAGCAGCAGTTGCACGCGGTCAACTGGCACTGCACGGCTGGGTTTATCACATTGAAACGGGCGCGATTCACGCGTACCAGCATTCTACCGGCCGATTTCTGCCACTCGAACAAGCCGCTCTGGAACCCGTGCACACCGAATGGCCGTTTGACCTTTCCGCGCTCTAACCGCTGCCAGCGCCCTCGTCCACTTTGCCATCTTCCATTCCCCACCCTCACTAACGGGAGCCTTGGATATGACCAGGTACAGCGATAAACCGCAACGCCACTGGCTGATCAGCGATCTGCTGGCCTCCGTCGTCGTGTTTCTAGTCGCGGTGCCGCTTTCGATGGGGATCGCCATTGCCTCCGGCGTGCCGCAAGAAAAAGCCGCGGGTGTCGGCATTTTGACGGCAATTATCGGCGGCATCGTCGTCGGGACGCTGTCGGGGTGTCCATTGCAAGTGAGTGGCCCGGCCGCTGGCTTAGCCGTCATGGTCGGCCA
>BEIM01000231.1 GCA_002898995.1 bacterium HR36 | reverse complement strand
ACGGACATTTACGGCCTGGGCACGATTTTGTACTACCTGCTGACGGGTCGGCCACCGTGCAGCGGTGGCAACCTGGACGAGATTTTCGCGGCTATTCGTGCCGGCGACATCCTCCCCATCCAGCAATTGCGCCCAGATACGCCCAAAGATTTGTTGGCGATTTGTGGCAAATGTTTGCAACTTGTCCCTGGTGCCCGCTACCAGTCTGCTGCAGAATTAGCTGCGGAGCTGCGACGGTTCCTGACAGGCGAGCCCCTCGTTGGTCCGGTGGCCGAGCGCGCCTATCGGTTTCGGCTCTGGTTCCGCCATCCTGCCCGCATACGTGACGCCGGTGTGGTGCTCACCTCCCTTAGTGCCGCTTTCGCGCTCTGGTGCATGCTAGGGTTGCTGCTGCTGGCCACGGGCGTGCTCCAACCGCCTTCTCCTGCAGCGCTGTTCTGGCACATCGCTCTCTGGCTCGGCTTTGGCTATGTTCCAAGCCTAGTCGCTGGCATCTTCATCTTGCTACACCGCTATTGGGCACTGTGTGCTGGACTGGCCTTAACCGGGACAGGTTTGATGCTGATGCTCGCCGATCTTTGCGGATGGTACCACTCCAGCTACGACATGGGGGGCCTGATTGGGGATCGGCGGGTCGTATTGGTGGTTAACCTGCTTATCACCACGTTGTTCGCCCTGGCGTTTCTGATACAAATTCCTGCTTGGCGTGCGTGGCACGCATTGTACCGGCCAAGAGCCCGCCGCCAACATCTACCCCGTTGACCCTGGGCTTTTTTGCCGTAACATTCTGCCATACGCAAATCCTCGCGGATTCGCTGGGAACCCGCAATGGTGGGCCACCGCTGCGCCTACCTATGGAACGCTGAGCGGCATAACCGCCCGAAAATTTTCGCGCGGTCGAACAGGGTAAACGAACCCATGGAGCATGAGTATCGGTCTACGATACGCGATATGCGTGCGGAAGCGATCCTCGGCGTGATTCAGCCGCAGATTGCCGAGGCGAAATTAACGGAGCGCTGGCCTTCGGTTACAGCGTACCTCGGTGGTGCGCCTGCACGGCTGGGGGCTCATATCCAGTTAGTAGCTCGCGGTATTATCCGCTGGGCCTTACGCCTACCTTTTTGGCTCAGCGTGCTGGTGATGATTTTGGCTCTCCCATTGGCGACCTTGATTGCTCTCGCTGCTTGGTTATTGTTGGCGCCGTTTTTCTTCCTGCGCTTGCTGCCGGTTACTGCCACACGCTACGTCTTGACAAATAAAGCGATCAAGGTGCTCAAGGGTTGGTCTGGCCGTGTTGTCGAGGAGCTTCCGCTGTCAGAGATTGACACGGAGCCAGGTGGCGATTTTCCTCGCGTAGCCGTGCGGATTGTTGAAAATTCGATCCAGCCCTTTTACCAAGCCGCGGACCTGGAAATCGTTTCCCGCGGTCAGGTCAAGTTAGTGCTTCGTGGCGTCAAGGAATACGAACAGTTCCGCCGTTCTATCGAAAATGCTTGGTTTGCCTTTGGCCGCAAGGACATGCCTAAGGAACAAATCCACCCAGCGTCGGAAGCGGAAACCAAGAAATAGCCAGAACAGTGGGCCGGCTTCGCATGGTGGCCAACCTGTGAACATTCGCCAAGGAGGCATAGATGACGCTGCCAAGACTTTCACTGGTAGTGTGCGGTCTGATGTGTGTGCTGGGATGGGGCGTAGCGAATTGGCCCAGTTTTCGTGGTCCCCAGGGGAATGGTCAGGCTCCCGCTACCGCCAAACCGCCTTTGCGGTGGTCGGCTACGGAAAACGTTGCGTGGAAAATCGCCCTTCCAGGTCCGGGTAACTCCACGCCGGCCGTCTGGAACGACCGTATTTTCCTCACGCAGTCCCTGGACGCAGATGGCCACGAGCGCGCTTTGCTGTGCCTCGACCGGCACACGGGCAAAGAGCTGTGGCGCCGCGTCGTGCGCTATGAAGACAAAGAACCGACGCACCGCGACAACCCTTATTGTTCGGCTTCTCCTGCCACCGATGGCCAGCGTGTCGTGGTGTCGCATGGCTCGGCCGGCGTCTTTTGTTACGATTTTTCTGGCCAGCCGCTCTGGCATTATGCCACCGGGAAAATCCACCACATCTGGGGCAATGCCGCGTCCCCGATTATTTACGACAACCTGGTGTTCGTGAATTGCGGTCCAGGTGAGCGCACCTTCCTGGTAGCCCTCGATCTCGCGAACGGTAAAGAGGTCTGGAAAGTTGAAATTCCCGGAGGCAAATACGGTGAAAAACCTTCGGAGTGGCTTGGGGCCTGGAGCACGCCGGCCACGGTCAGGGTGGGCAACAGGGACCTGCTTATCGCCAGCTGGCCGGAATTCCTTGCTGCCTACGACCCGAAAACCGGCAAGGAAATTTGGCGCTGTACGGGCCTAGGGAAGCTGGTGTATACTTCGCCTGTAGTGTCACCCGAAGTTGTGGTCATCTGCTGCGGTTACGGTGGGCCTGCGTTGGCCGTCCGACCTGATGGCTTGGGCGATATTACCGCCGCACGTCTCTGGCGAACCGAAGAACGCAACCCGCAAAGGATCGGCTCGGGCATCCTGCTTGGCGATCATTTCTTTCAGCCTAATGCGGGTCCCGGCTCCGTGCATTGCTTGGAATGGCGTACCGGCAAGGTTGTCTGGCAGGAACGTTTGGGCGATGTCTTCTGGGGGAGCATGGTCTATGCCGCAAACCGGCTGTACGTGACCGACAAGCGAGCTGTCACCTACGTGCTGGCGGCCAGTCCCAAGTTCGAGTTGCTGGCCAAAAACGAACTGGATGGCGCTACCACCCATGCCACACCTGTCATTGTCGATGATATAGTCCTCATTCGCACTTGGCGCCACCTCTGGTGCCTGCGTGATAGCAAACGGTGATGAGCGCGACGCGCCGAAAATCCCCGCACCCTCTAAGTCGGCGACTCAGGTGACAGGCAACTCGTTTGCGATTTTGCGCCGTTTTGCTCTGGGCTTGTGCGGGTTTGTCGGCTAGAATGAGTTAAGGGGCTGAGACACCTGGTCAACGGGAGAAAAGCTCATGAGCACGACGGCACGGGGCGGGCAGGTTGGGCGATCGCCGCGCGGTCCGACCAGCGATGAGCTCCTGTTACGCGAACTGCAGCGCACAGCGGAGCGGATTCGGCTGGTGGATATAGCAACGGCCGGGTTAATGCTGGCAGTAGCTTGGGCGACGTATTTGCTCGCCATCGCGGTGGTGGACCAGGCGTTGCGACCGGCGGGACTCCCGAGTTGGATTCGGCAAGCACTGTTCCTGGCCTTAGTGGCAGGCAGCGGAATTTTTGCCTGGTTTGGTTTGATTCGCCCGGCCTTTCACAAGGTGAGCCTGCTGTACGCAGCGTGGCGACTGGAAAAGACCGCGCGGGTTACTCGTCATGCGGTAACGGCTTACCTGGATTTACGGCAACGTCGTTTGCCGGTGGTGGTGCGGGAAGCATTGCGTCGGGAAGCGCAGGAAGACATGCGTTATGCCGATCCCGAAGCCGCTGCTCCCCACAACCCCGCTATGCGTTGGTTCTTCGTGCTCGTGGGTTTGTTCATTTTGTTGGGAGTGTTTGCCTTATTTGTGCCGGAGCAATTTCTCTCGCTGGTAGGACGGGCTTTCTGGCCATTTGCTCCGACGGCGATTCCCGCTGACACCCGCTTTGAACTCCTGGCGCCGGAGCGCGACGGTCCTTATGTCGAACCGCATCGCCAGCCAGTCAAAGAGATCCCCGTCAAGCGCGGGCAAATGGTGAGCGTACATGTCCGCGTGCATGGTCTGGCTCCTCCTGAGGTTTGGCTGGAAACCTGGGTGCAAGAAGGCGAGCAGCCCGTTCGCCGCAATATGACCGCTTTGGACGATTATCGCACCGAATGGAAATTTGCCCTGGGAGCCAGCGACCTGCCGGCCAGCGGGTTGTTCTTCCGCGTGGTCGGAGGAGATGGTCGATCGCGCATTTATCGGCTGGTGGAGCAGCTCGTCAACCCGCCAGAAGTCCGCGAGTTTGATATTACCATCCATTACCCAGCCTACACGGCCCGCGAACCGAAAAAGCAAACGATAGGCGCAATCGAAGCTCTGGTCGGCAGTGAAATCGAGTTAGCGGTCTATGGCGACCAGCCAATCACCGAAGGGGAGCTGGTGCTGGAATATGGCGAACCCACACGGCGGGAAACCCTGCGACTCGTTCAGGCTCCCGACCGCGATCCGCAACATCAGAATAATCGAGTTGTCCTGGATGACCGGCTGCGTGTGGATGAGAAGTGGTTGCCGCAAGCTCGCTACGGCGTTCGCTTGCGCAACGCGCACCGGCAGACTGGCTCCACGCAGTGGTTCGATCTCCGGCTGCTCACTGACCAGCCGCCCATGATAACGTTGGAGCAGGTAAATCGCGTGGCCCTGCCGCCAGCCGACCCCCAAGCCAAAGAACCGCCCATTGTGCAACTGCCGCTGGGTACCAGGGTTGCAGTTGAGGGCACTGCCAATGACGATTTTGCCGTGGATCGCGTTTGGCTTGTCTTGCAGGAGACGGATGGTGCCCGTCGGCTGCTGCGCATTGCCCACGAGCAGGCGGAAACCGGACCGCTTCAAAAGGCTAACGGTTTCACGCCCATCGTACCAGCCTCTTACACGCTGACCCTGGATTTAGGCAAGGCTGTGGTGGTGGATCAGTCTCGGGAAGTGCCCCAAGCCGCGACGCCCGTTAGTTTTTCCCCAGGTACCAAGTTGAAGCTGTGGGTCGAAGGCACTGATTGCAAACGCCCCGAGCCCAATCTCGGCCGTTCTCGCGAGATTCTCGTCGAATTGATTGAGCCGCAAACCCCTCCGCCGAACTCCGAATCCGCTTCCAAACCTAGTCAGGAAAATAAGCGCAGCCCTGAGCAAAAGCCGCAGGATAACCCGCCCCAGGCTAATAAGCCGGAAGCTAATCCCTCGCCTGAACACAAGCCCGAAAGCAAGCCTGGCGAGAATAAGCCGGATAAAGCGCCTTCCCCACCCGACAAAGCAAACCCCGAAAACTCCGGCACGGGCCAAGGCGACAATCAGCAACAAGGGAAGCCTTCGCCTGATAAAGCCCAAGCAGGCGACAAGCCCCACCAGCAGCCTGACAAAGCACAAGGCGGTACAGGCCAGCAGGCTAATCAAAATCCCGACAAATCCCCGCCTCAGGCCCACCAAGGTAATGATAACGCCCCACCGCAGAATTCCCCCGACAAAGCTTCGCCTTCCGATAAGCCACAGGCTGGCAACCAAGCCGCCAATAACGGGGCGAAGCCACAGGGTGCCGGCCAGGGAGCCGACAAACCCCAGGCTAACAACGTTCCTAACCAGCCCGCTGGTGGTAGTAACGACCAGCGACAAAACAAGCCGCAACCTAATGCGAATGCAGGTGGTCAGGCTGGTGACAAACCCCAGAAACCAAACGCGGGCACAACTGGCCAAACTCCCAATCAGCCGGAGAACAATGCCCAAGCCAATAATCAGCCTGGCGGTACTCAGCCCATAAAACCAGAGAATAGCGGTGCTCAGTCGGGCACGGCCAATAATCAGCCGCAAGGCAATAACACACAGAATCCGAACCAAAGGCAAAATCCCAATGCTCAGGCCGGGAACCAGAATCCGCCCATGGGCAATAAACCCGCGGACAACTCGCCCGCGGGTGCAAACCAGCAGCCAAACGCCAATCCACCGAACAAGCCTAATGCCAACTCGCAAGCTCAGGGGAAACCGGAAAAACCCGCTCCTGGCGGGCCTGGGTGACCAGACTGCGAAAAATCCACCGGGTCCGGTGGCAATGCACAGGCGAGCGGACAGAAACCAGCCAGCAATTCGCCCAATGCATCTGGGCAGCCTGGGAGCAATCAGGCATCGGGCCGACAGCCAGGCGATAAGCCCCAGGCTGATATTAACAATGCCCAGGCGAACAGCGGTCAAAAACCGGATGGCAATCAGCAGGCTGGCGGCATGAAACCCTCCGGTCAGGCCAACGCGGGTCAGAAGCCGCAGGGAGATAATGCCGGCCAGGGGAATCAGTCCGGGAGCAGCCAGGCTAATCAAGGTGGTCAGCAGAATCCTGG
>BEIM01000230.1 GCA_002898995.1 bacterium HR36 | reverse complement strand
GGAAATGGCTCAGAATGGCCCCCCTTGCCTTCATTATGGCAGCCCTGCAGCAGTGTTTCAAGATGTAGGCGAACTGAGGTTCGCTATCGCGACGAAAAGGCTGTGCCCGACCATCGGCGTCCATCTTCAGCGACGACCACGCCCGGAGCCGCGGCGTCCAGGTCCGTAACCTGGTCGGCGGTCGCGCGAATCACCGTCTGGGGCTCGAAATACTGGCGGTTTGCCCCCACCCCCAGGCGGTCCCAATCGTGCTGGGCCTCCTGCTCCGGCCGCACTGCCTCCTTGCGGACTGATCCATTCACTGCTCATGTAGGGATTCTCGTATATGGAAGCAAGGCCGTAAACTTGCAACTCGATCAGATTCATTTCGGCTGTATCGCTGGCGCTTTCCTGGCCTGAGGGCGTGGTGGCTACATTCGCGATAGCTCCGCCTGGGGCCGCTACAGGGTTACTGGTTTGCGGCGCCGGAGGGGGGCCCAGAGGCGGATGACGTGTGAAGACAGCTTGCGTTACCTGGATGCGCAACGGAGAGTTGGCCAGCGCTACCAGGATGTCGGGCAATACTGGGTAGTCCACCAGCAGCACCACAGCGATCGGCAGGCGGCGCACTTCGGGAACTCGGTCGGGCAAAGCGCGGGTATCCGCGGGATTATCAGGATAGTATCGCCGCAACGGTATCCCATTACGAGAGACCTCCCCGCCGGCATGCTGCTGGCCGGCACCCGGCCCCGCATCGAAACCCGCAGGACCAGACCCTTGACCTGCCGCAGGCAATCCGCCCGGTTTCCCAGGAACTCCCGGCGCTCCGCCTGCCGCCATACCCCCGCCTCGCATCTGTGCCTGCAGGGCATCGCTAAAGTCCAAGATGTTTTGCCGATTCTGTGCTTTGATGTGGAACGGATACATGTACAGTTGTGCATTCCAGAGACGATCCGCCTGAGCTATGGCGCCTTCGCCGATGTGGAGCGCATCCAGCCGCTTAATGGGCGTGGTCTGCCAGTCCAGCACTTGCTTGATACTCGTAATCTGCTTTGGCACATTGGCCAGGATGCCCAAATTTTCCTTGAATTTCTCGACCTGGTAAGCATCCAGGGGCTTTGTGAGCGGGCGGATTTCCTTCGGTGGAAGTGGGTTGGTACCATCGCTGAGCACCACTTCGAAAGCTGGCGGAGTTTGCCGGCGACCGCTGCGGTTGTATATTTGCCCCGCCACTTCAAATCCCACGCCGTTAGCATCCCGCTGCACTTGCACGTCCATGATCCAGTGTGGATTCGCTAACCGCTGATAATCCACAGCGCCCTTCGGCGGCACGCGTTGCACACCCACGATCTGGTCGAGTTCTTCTGGCCCTGCGTCTTTGCCTTCTACTGGTTGCACGGGCGGCAGGCGAAGTGGAATGGATTCCAGGATGCGCTGGCTCGGCTGACTGACACGTGGCACCATATTGGTCCGTGCCGCCCCTTTCTGTTCGGACTTGGCACCATCGGACGGGGCTTTCGGCACACTGCCTGCGTCGGATACATCCACTGAAAATCGTAGGCCCCTGCTCGTTTCCAACCACACGCGTAGCGGCATCGCGGGAATATCAAAGCGCGGGGAATAATTCTGACTGGTGATCTCGAGGTAGTATTGTCTAGGCTGGCGATTCTCATCCAGCTCCGCGGTGATGCGCACGTCCAGCAGCCAGCCTTCCTCATCTCCCAGGACTGGTAGGGGCTTGTTCGCATCGGCTTCTTTCAGCTCGCCGAGTGGTTCGAAGTGCCAGACGCGGTTATAGAACCGCCGTCGCAGGATAAGTTGACGTGGAGGGGCAGTTTTGTCGGGAGTCGGTTTGGCATCGGAAGGAGTGGCTTTGTGTGGTTCGGTCGGAGATGCGCCCGGCATTGGTTTGTCCGCAGCCGCGCCCGCTGCAGGTGCCGTCGTTTTGTCTGGATTCGGTTTGCTTTTGTCCTGAGGCGCCCAGCTTCCTTCGCTCGGCTTGGTGGCATCAGCCGCGGGCTTTGTCGCTACCGGAGTTGCAGCTGCGCCCGATGGTTTTCCTTGAGCGGAGGGGATACCAAAGCCACCAGCCTTTTCAGCTTTCGACGGGCCTGGCTTCGCAAAACCAGGTTTACTAGGACCGGGTTTCTTGTCGGGTTCCGATGCATCTGTACTCCCATATTCCGGCTCGCCGAGCGGCACAAACTCAGGCTTGAGCACCGCGAAACCGTCCAGTACTCTACGCAAGGCTTCCAGTATCAACCGCTTGACCGCGACCTCTTCCAATGCATACCAGATTTCATCGTTGGTGAGGGTGCCTTCGCGGAAAGAAATGGGCTCCAGCAGGCTGAGCATCATCTCGCGAGTCGTGGCATTAGCTGCAGCCGCGCCGCCCGGAGCGAAACCTGCTCTGCCGGCACCGACATCCCCACCGAATCCGACCGCCGCCCGCCCACCTACGGGCGCTATCCGCACTGCTCCACGCCCAGTTTTCTCGTCGTACAAAGGCAGGATGTCCAGCAAACTGTCATAAAGTCGCGGAAAATGCGTCCGAAACAAGTCATGCGGAAATTCGTCGCGGCTAAACGGTTCTCCAAAGTCCTTCGTGACGGCAAACTTCTGAAAAGCCTCGTGATCGGGCCAACGAATGAGATAGCGGCGAATGATCGGCTGGCCATCTTCTAGCGTCACGTCGTTTTGCAAATTGAACATGTCCGTCCACAACCGCCAGCGCAGTTCCACGGCTTTTTCGCGTTCTTGCCGCAATTGTTGCAACAGCTTGTCGGTCACGTTGACGGGAAGCCTTTCGAGTTCCTGGTATTTCTTTCGCACTTTATCGGCTATGGTTTGCGCCTCGTTGGCAATGCTCCAAACCGAACCCAGCGCCATGAAGATCAGCACAAACACCAGGGGCAGCAAGAACCAGAACCGCTGCTTGATCACCGTTTCCTTATCGAGTTTCATGACCAGACCTCGCGTCTTACAATCGGTAGAGGAGCAAAGCCCGCCGCTCTGAGTTCGCGGGAGCCTGGCCCCGCATCAGGAGCACCAGCACCGCTTCACAAAAAGCAAAGTCTTGGGGGCTGTGTTTCCTGGAAGCTGCGGCACTCAGGCGTCAATATCGCCAAATCTTCCGCCGGGCTTGCGCTGCTCTTGTGGAGGCGGCTGCGGGCTAGGACCGGGGGGCGGGGCACCTCCGGGTGCAGAGCCGGGCGGTGCGCCATCCGAGCCAGCTTGGCCGGCCGGTGCGGGCTTGGCTGGAGCTGAAGGAATGCTGGCGTCCGTAGGTCGTGGCTCGTGCCAGTAGAAAATGACCACAGCTTCGCTACGCCGCAATTCGCCTGGGAGCAAGGCGCGGGTGGCCGCGTCTTTTTCGGGAGTTGGTTCGCCGACAGCGGCCGCACCGGGACGCCCAGGAAGACCTGCATCGCCCCCGGCAAAGCCTGCGCCAAAGGGGCGACCTAATCCCACCCAATCGTGCCCACGGCCCCCGAATCCCGCGCCCGTGCGCGATCCGAAACCGGCGTCGCCTGCAGGCGCGCTGCCTCCTCCCGTCGGAAACGGCCGGAACCCTCCTCCTGCCGCAGCACCGTCGCTCATTCCACCACCGCCGCCGTGCAGCAAGCCATTGAGCCAGATTTGTCGGCCAATCTTGTAAAACGGTTTCTGCTGGTTCTGCCGCACAATATCCACGCGATGTTGAAACAAAGCCACGTAGCGGATTTCCAGCTCCGGCGTCGTGGGATGGCTTGGCTGACCCTGGGCCTGCTTCTCCCCTGCAGGAGCGGCCTTGCCTTCAGGTTTACCAAAACCGAAAATGGGCTTGCCCTCACCACCAAACGGTCCCGGCTTGGCTGGACTGCCAAATGGACTGGCACCCGTGCCGTCTGGCTGGGCGCCACCTTGGACGCCTTCGGTCTTCAGCATGTTTTCCAGCAACCGCGCCATCTCGCTGGCCTGTCGGGGCAGCGGCACACGCCGTTTCGCCTGGTCCCGCAAGTTATACACCAGCGTGTCCAGAATGAACTCCACACCCCGTTCGTGATAGGTAAAGGCGTGCACCTCGATAAGCCAACCGTCTTTCTTAGGCGGATCGGCCAAACGAGGTGGCGTGGTGTTGCTGACCGCCCAATCGGGCTGATCCCGGAACTGGTCAAACCCATAGCTATTCTCGTTGTAAATCCGATTCAACGCATACTCCGCTTCCTGCGGCGTGACATAACGAGCCAGCACTGCCTGAACGTTGATTTCTAGTAAGTGGCCGCGATCCATCCGATAGCGTTGCTCTCGTTCCTCCAGCTGACGCTGGCGGATGTAGGCAATCTGGGCCTCGCGGCGTGCCGTGTCCCAGTATTTGGTCAAAAACCGTTCGGGAACATTTTCGCCATTGGGCTGCGGCAAACAGCGATTGAGGAAAGCGTGCAACAACGCCCAATTGACTCGTTCCCGGTTACCGCGAATGATCGCCTCGGCGGCTCTCAGGGCCTCCTTAGTTTTATTTATCTCTTCGCGCGCTTGGGCCTCTAGGCGCTGGCGTTGTTGGAGAACTTCATCCATCTGGTTCTCACTCGCTGTCAAGGCTTGCGCCTTGGCCAGTTTGTCAGCGGCGGAAACAGCGTATAATGTTACTCCGATCAACAATGCCGCTGCGGTTGCCGCTAGCCACGGCTTCTTCGCACGGATGAAGCGCTCGCGGTGCAGCTCCGGCGGCAGGAGATTGGTCCGAATTTTCGCTAATTCCAACCCTTGCAGGGCCAGACCATAGGCCACGCCAAACGTCAGCGTGTTCTCGAAAAACGTAGGGGCTTTGATCACTTCCTCCCCTTTGAGGCGTTGAAACTCGGCCAACCGTTCCACAGGAACTTCCAGCGCCTGCTCCAGAAACTTTTGCATGCCGGGCAGGCGAAACCCGTTCCCCAAGCCAATCAGGCGCTCCACCTTAGCATCGCGATGCTGACTGGAAAAATAGCCCAGCGAGCGACTGATTTCTCCCGCCAGGTCGGTGAACACGGCCCGCATGCTCTGGAAGACCTTCCGCGGGTCTTCGGCTTTGGTGGCATTGCGTTTGAGGTGCTCCGCTTTGGCAAACGTCAGCTTGAAGTCTTTACTCAATGTCCGCGTGAAGTGGTTGCCCCCGACAGGAATGGGGCGCTGCCAGATGATGCGGTATCCGTCCGTAACGACGAGGTTGCTGCTGTCGGTTCCTAAGTCCAGCAGCACCACACAGGGCACTTTTCCTTCGCGATCGGGTTCGGGCGGAGGTTCATCGGAGGAACCGGTTCGGCCTAGCAAGTCATAGGTCGCGAAGTTGAGCAACGCCAGCGGCGTCATCTGCACGATGTGCACTTCGATTTTCAGATCGCGGAACACCTGCAACGCTTTGAACACCACATCCCGCTTCAGCGCAAACAAACCGATTTCGTTTTCTACGAAGCCTTCCGCCACTTCCCCGCGCCGGATTGTCTGCCAGTCCCAGACTACTTCGTCCAGAGGGAATGGAATCTGCTGCTTGGCCTCAAACCGCACGATATCGGGAATCTTCTTTTCTTCCACGGGCGGAAGTTTCACGAACCGCGCCAAACCGGTCTGGCCTGGGACAGCGATCGCCACCATATCCCCTTTCACTTTATTGCGGGACAAAAACCGTTCCAGCGCCTCCCGCACTAACGCGTCGGGGTCGGCATCGGGCTGGCTCAGTATTTTCGGATACTCAATGAAATCAAACGCCGTCGCCACTACCTCGCCGTCTCGGCTTTCCAAGCGCAGCGCCTTAAAACTGCACTGGCCAACATCTATTCCCCAGACCCCAGTCGGTTTCGCTGGCATGGGATCGGTGCTCCTTCTCGACGTGCTTGATAGCTAGCACTTCGCCCATCACATCTGCACAGCATTCTATCCCGGACACAAACCTTCCGCCCAGCCCTCACCCGCACCCTATATCAAACTATCACATAGGCCAGGGAAGCGTCAACCATTTACTCGGGCCAGAGGAGTCGGGCAAAACCTGCCGGCTGGCTCGGGCGACGCAGGTCCCACGTAGGTAGCAATTCCGTATCTGGTAACGCCGGCCGATGACTTCGCCACTCGTATTGAACCGGGCCTTCTTTGAGATAGACGACCACATT
>BEIM01000229.1 GCA_002898995.1 bacterium HR36 | reverse complement strand
GTGGCGACGTAAGCTTCCGGGGTCATCTTGCCGGCGTTGTCGGGCCAAAGCCAACGGCCGATCAGCGGTACTTCGGCATCGGGGTAAGCTAGCTGCCAGCGAATCAACAATGCCAGCAATCCTCCCAACACCATCATGAACCACGCCGTGAAGAAGAATTGCAAGCCGATGATCTTGTGATCGGTGGAGAAGATGTAGCGGCGAATGAAGCTCAGTTCGTGGCCATGATGGCCACCGTGGTGCTCTGCTTTATGGCTCGACATCGCTAGCTACCCCATACTTTCTATAAGCAGCAGGCATCAGCCCGCCGTGCACCTTTTCAGCATCAGCCCTGCGTGTGTTGCGATGACCGTGGGCATCAGCCTGCCGGGATTTGGCCATCAATTTTCCGCCAGGGACAGTTGGGTGGTTGGCGGGTCCCCAGTTGCCAGCTGAGCGGGCTGGTCTGGGGCACGCAGCCGGGCTGTCTGTTCGCGCAACCACCGCTCGTAATCGGCCCGCGACTCATGCACCACCACGCGTGCTCGCATCATGTAATGTCCCGGGCCGCACAGTTCCGCGCAGTAGAACTCATAGTCGCCAGGTCGGGCCGCGTCGAACCAGACCGGGATGAGTAAGCCGGGCACCGCGTCCTGTTTGACCCGCATTTTCGGCACATAGAACGAATGAATCACATCCCGCGAGGTGACATAAATGAGCACGGTCTCCTGGGCGGGGATATGCAATTCGTTGGTGAGTTCGAAGGTTTCAGCGAGAGCTGGTTGCACCACGTCCAGTTTCCGTGGCGCCTTGGCTTGTTCATCCCAGAGCGGATAGCGTACCTGCCACATCCACATGCTGGCCGTTATGTGAGCATCCGCGGGTTTCCGGGGCCGCTGCACTTTCACTTCTGTCCAGGTGGGAATCTGATAAAACGCCACGAAAATCAGGATCGCCGCCGCCATCAAAGTCCAGCCGATCTCCAGCGTGCGGTTGCCATGCACGAAATCGGCTTTCTCCTGCGCATCCTCGTCCTTGCTGGTAAACATGGCATACACCAGCAGCAGTTCCGTACCCACGAAGAAAATGCCTGTGATCCACATGATCACATCAAACAGATGGTCAATTTTGCTTCCATAGACTTTGGACACGTTTTCCGGCCACAAAGCCCCGTAAAGGTCGCAGAACCAGAAGGACACGACGCCGAAGACCGGCACACTCAAAAAGAGGAGCGTCCACAAGATTTTTTGCAGCCGCACAGCTATCCTCTCCCTAAAAGGGGGCTAAGAAGGCATTACTCGGCCAAAGAGATTGGCGGCCGAGTGCGCGACATATCCAGCACGTAATTGACCAAGAGCCAGACCTCTTCGTCGCTGAGCTGTTTTTCTTCGGTAGCGGGCATGTCGGTGCCGGCGATGCCCAAACGGATACGCCAGAACAGGTCCTGAGGCCGACTGCCACCGCGGAACACTCCCTGGGTCAAATCGCGCGGCGGCAGGACGTTGCCCCAGAAATCGCGGCGTTGGGCATTTTCCGGTATCTCCCGAGGGTCACCGCGACCGTCTATGCCGTGACATTGCACACAAGCTCCCTTGTTGACGAACAGATCGCGGGCTCGGCGTATCAACTCCGCCGATTCGCTGGGAGTAGCAGCGGCTTCGATCATCGGCCAGCGCGGCGCAGGTGGCACCTTTTTGACTAGTTTGCGCCTGGTCGTCCAGCTCTCGACGATCTGTCGCAGCAAGTCGGGCAGAGCGTCTTTCCCCTCCGCTTCCCCTTCGCTCAGGCCGGCGCGCTCGACAAGAATCTTGCCCAAGGCGTGCTCTAACCGGCCACGCATGTTCAGATGGATCACGTAACTAACGATAGCTTCCAGCTCGTATTCCGAAAGCAAGGCAAACGACGGCATGCTGGCTCCGGGAATGCCGCTGCGGATGGTGCGTTTTAAGTCCTCACGGGAGGTCAGAGCAAGCGCCCCGCTGGGATCATAGGTGGAACGAAACTTGAACCAGATGGTGCGAAAATCGCGTGGTGGGGGATTGAGCCAGCGGCCTGTGCTGCCGCGACCATCACCAACGATGCCGTGGCAATGGATACAGAAACGCCGATAGAGTCGGCTGCCTTCGGCCAACGTTTGCGGGTCAAGGCTGGCTAACTCGCGGTCCTCCGGAAACTGCAAACCCGCTTGCTCCACGTCGACTTTCGGGTGAGCAGGGGTGCCGAAAACGGGCTTGAGCAAACGGGCTAGCACTCTTTGGGCTTCAGGCTTCAGCTGTGTTTCGGTGAGTTCATCTGGATTGGGTTGCTTAGTTTGCGGGTCTGGGCGGCGCGTGTGGGCACTGAAGTAATACTCCAAATTTTCCGGATATCGGTCATCGCAGCCGACCATGCTCAGAACCAGACCCGCCAGGATCATTCCACGCCAGGTTGCTGGGCGCGACATGCGT
Organism: bacterium HR36; assembly: GCA_002898995.1. GTDB lineage: Bacteria > Planctomycetota > Planctomycetia > Gemmatales > HRBIN36 > HRBIN36. Next base: position 3,698 of record BEIM01000229.1, on the reverse strand, counting down.
CAAAGTCTCCTGTAGCGCTTATCAAGCCAGAAATTGAATGGCCTTGTTTTAGGCGCGGCGTCTGTTGCGTCAAGGAGCCGCCACAAAGCATCCAAAGAGGTTTCCATTCGCGGAGCACCTGCGCCAGCAAAATATGTGCCGTCTCCGAGGGTTCTCATTGCCTCTCAACGTCTCGCGCCACCCGAACTTATGGTGCCTGACCACGATTCGTCCCGCTTTTCCTTCCCAAATTTCGGACGACTATCCAGCTCCATTCCCGTGGACGGAAAGCTGGGCTTTCCATCTCTGTTGCTGGTTTGCACAATAGTTCCGGTGCGCAATAAGCCTAGGTGCAAGCTGCCGCTAGGAGCGCAGCCATGCCATGTGTGTTAGGTGTCTTCGCTCATCCGGACGATGCGGAGTTTCTGTGCGCTGGCACATTGATTCGCCTGGCCCAGGAACACGGCTACCAGGTGCATATCGCCAGTATGACCCCCGGCGATTGCGGCTCGGCCGAGTTGCCTCCTGAGGAAATTAGCGCCATCCGTCGCACGGAAGGCGAGCGCGCTGCCGCGGTGATCGGCGGCCGATATCACTGCCTCGAAGAGCGCGACTTGCTCATCTTTTATCAGGAACGCACGCTGATCAAGGTAACCCGTTTGCTGCGCGAGGTGCGGCCTGCGATCGTTTTGACGCATTGCCCTACCGATTACCTGCTCGACCACGAAATGACCAGCCAGATCGTACGGGCTGCTTGCTTCGCCGCCCCCGTGCCCAATTTCGCCCCCGATCCCGAACTGCCCCCACTGGAACGAATTCCTCACCTTTATTACTGCGATCCCATCGAGGGCAAGGACTTATACGGTCGGCCTGTGCCTGCTCAGTTTTATGTGGACATCAGTACCGTGATTGACCTCAAAGCGCAGATGCTCGCCTGCCATGCCAGCCAGCGCCAATGGCTGCTCAAACACCACGGAATGGACGAATATCTCGAAGCGATGAAACGCTGGTGTCAGGAACAGGGCAAGTTAGTGGGTGTCGCCTACGCCGAAGGATTCCGGCAGCATCTCGGCCACAGTTACCCGCAGGACAATCTCCTGACTCAACTGTTATCGTAAAACAGAAGTGCAGGTCGGTGCCGGTTTTCAGCCAAACCGAAGCGCACACTCCGTGGTTCGACACTTTCCGCTGTAAACTCACCGCGTCAACCTCTCAAGAGTACGCCGCAACCAAGGATGCCAACTGCCATCGTTCTTCTACCGATTGTCAACGGAAAGGACCTCTCCAGCGCTTACCCGCGCTACGCCGATGGGACCCGGCGTATTGGGGCATAGCAAGAGTGCGGCAAAGTGGATTCGCGCGTGAGTGCATCGCGACAACTTTGCTCCTGGGGCCTTCGTACGGGGCAGGGCCGTTTGGCGCTTTGTACCGTAGTACAGAACTTCGACATCAAAGGCTGATCTGACACCTAAGGTAATGGGCAGAAACCGGACTTGAGGAATGCTTAGTCCTTATAATGGGATGTGGGAAGGCAAGGATACCGATAGGGAAGGTGGTCCATCATTCAAGGCCCGCATGCTAAACGCGCCGTTCGCCACGGCGTGTTAGGAGATAGGCATGTGAGTGGGGTCTGCAGTGATAGGCCTGCACCCCAAGGCGACACAGGAGAGGATAATGAGTGCGGTGTTGGAAGTGCCGAAGGGTGTGTGCGAGGGGAAGCGGCTGCTGACGCCTGAGGATTTGTTGCGGATGCCGAAGGAGGAGCGGCGGCGTTACGAACTGGTAGATGGCCAACTGGTGGAGAAAGGCATGGCGGCAACGTCTTCCGCAGTCGGCGCAAAGCTCATTGCAAGTCTTGCGAGCTATGTCGAACAAACACAAGCGGGCTTGGTGTTCCAGAGCGAGCAAGGATACCAATGTTTTCCCGGCAGGCCGCGGACGGTGCGGTTTCCTGACGTGTCTTTCATCCGGCGTGAGCGGCTGCGGCCGGAGATGGCTGAGGGGCATATTCGGGTAGCCCCTGATTTAGTGGTGGAGGTGTTATCGCCCAATGATGTGAGCCGCGAGGTGAGCCGTCGCATACGGGATTATCTGGAAGCTGGGGTGCGGGTGCTGTGGGTAGTGGACTGCGAGGCGCGGACGGTGCAGGTATATCGGCAGGGGCGGCAGGGGGTGATCCTGACGGAAGCGGACGAGTTGGAAGGGGAGGAGGTGCTGCCGGGCTTTCGCGTGGCGGTGCGGGAACTTTTTCGCCCGTTGGCCCTGCTGCAGCCGAGCGAGCCAACGCCGTCGCAGCAATCGGATGCGGGGGCTGCCGAACGCCGGTAGGCGTAGACCTTCCCATATTCGATAACTCCAGTCGCAGCTTATTCCAAGCTGTTGGAATGGGAAGTAGAATGCCTGTGCAAGTGGTTGCAGAAAGCGTGTGGCCGTTGGCACTGTGCGCAAGTGCCCCTGTGGCATTGTTTTTGCGAATCGTTATTCTTATGGATTGACGTTTGCCCTCGCCGGACTACAACATTGCGGGCAAGCGGCTGGAACATTTCGCCAGAATCACGCCCTTTTCGGCGGACCGGCTCATCAAATACTCGAAATGCTGGCGGAATCATCTCCTACTACGATTTTTGGCTGCCCTTATTCCAACAGCCGACCTGCAGCCCAATAAGGACGACTACCTGGCTAGAATGCTGAGTGGGAGGAAGCTATGAGCCAATCGGCTTCGCCGGCAAGTGCCACGGCGACTGCAAATAAACCCACGCCGACCGTCGGGAAACCAACGCGGCGGTGGTTTATCCTGAGCTGGTTCCAGGCAGCGTGGGTGGCTTTCACTGCCACGATGACCGCGTGGTTTTTCTGGACGCTGCGTTTCCTGTTCCCCAACGCCTCGTTGGAACCGCCCATGACTTTCAAGGCCGGCTATCCTGACCAATACGAGGACGACAAAGTAGTGGAGCGGTTCAAGGAAGAGTATGGCGTGTGGATCGTACGTTTGCGGACGCCTAAGGGCGTGGAGATTTTCGCTCTGCGGACTGTTTGCACGCACCTGGGGTGCACCCCGAACTGGTTGGAAAACGAGCAGAAATTCAAATGCCCTTGCCACGGCAGCGGTTTCATGAAGGATGGAACGAACTTCGAGGGTCCCGCGCCGCGACCGTTGGAGCGCTATCGCATTGTCTTGGCGGACGATGGCCAAATCCTGGTGGACAAAAGCCGCATTTACCAGAAAGAACTGGGGCAGTGGGATGATCCCGAGGCGGCTATCCGCTTCTCGTAGTCTCCAAAGGAAGGAAAGCCGCTGCTCTGGAACGCTAATGTGGGCCACACCTGGCGATTTCTCATCTCCCGAGAGCCGCTGCTGGCAAACAATCCTTGGCTCCAGAAACTTACCCTTACTCACAGCGGACTGATTGCCGCTTCGTGTGGGGGATGCAGACTGGGAGTCCAGAATGGCGATTGGAGAATATATCCGCAACACGCAAATTTGGAAAAGCATCTTTCGCCATCCGGCACCGCGGGATCGGCGTAACCGCATTGTTGTGGTGCTGACGAATTTTTTCCTGCACTTGCACCCAGTCTCCATTCGCAAGCAGGGAATTGCTCTGAGTTACACCTGGTGTATGGGCGGGATCACCTTCTTCCTGTTTCTGGTAGAGACGGTGACCGGCGTGCTGCTGATGTTCTACTACCGGCCGACACTGGAACACGCCTACAACGACATC
>BEIM01000228.1 GCA_002898995.1 bacterium HR36 | reverse complement strand
CGCTGTGCCCCAGCCGACTACCGCTATCTCACTCATGGCCAGTTACTCTCCGACAAACATACTCGAAGCCAATGCCGAGGGGTCGCCGGAAGAGGGATGCGGAAGCGAGGGCTTCGAGGACCCGTACCAGTGCCAAATCCACCTGTGGGCCAAAGTCGGCCAATGCGACAGGCAACGCAGTGTCCACTGGGCTAGGCGGGTGTGGTCGAGCAACCAGGAGATGCACCGTGTCCAGAACTGTCGGTGAGTCAGGAGCCTAGCAGTGAAGCGCTGCCAGTCGTGCGCCAGTGCAGGCGACCAGCCCCCATGCTGCACGAGCCATTCGCCTAGCCGCCATCCACTTTCCAGCGCCAGAGCGATGCCCTGGCCGGTGAATGGTTCGAAATAGCCCCGGGCGTCGCCGACCACGAGCAGGCGTTCGGCAGCAGCAGGACGCACCACGCCAAACAGGGGTGTCCCTTTCCAGACCGCCTTGGTCAGCCCAAGTGGGATCGGCAGACCACACCGCTGCAGAAGCCGCTCGGCCCGCTGTGTCAATGGTATGCCTTGCCCCACACGGTAACGCCAAGCCCCGGCCACTTGCAGCCGACCATCGGCCAAACGAGTCACACCCAGGTATTCGCCAGCGCCATACGCCAGGTAAACCCAGCCAGGCGCCCAAGCGGACCCGTCGGGCAAACAACAAGCGGCCCCGAACCGCTGCGAGCCCAGAGAACGCCGCCGCAATTCCGCCACATAGCGGCTGGCCGTGCCGGCCAGCCCATCCGCCAGTACCACCACGCTGGCCCGCACTGTCTGGCTCGCACCCGGGCCCGACTGCAACCACACCTTCCGACTGTTTCCCTGACACTCCCCTACCCAGGCTGGGCACCGGGTTATCACCTTGGCGCCAGCAGCAGATGCTTTTTGTACGAGGGCATAATCCAGGTCCCGCCGGGCGATCACCAAACCGGTCGGCAACGCCACTGTCAGACGCAGGGCGCCGGCCCGTACTTCAGCACCACGCAGCGGCAACGCCAGCCCGCGCAGTTCCCCCACGAGACCCATGCGTCTCAACCAAGTCAGCCCTGGATGACTGATACAGCCACCGCATACCTTGTCGCGGGGAAACTCCGCCCGGTCCACGGCCAAGACGCGGCAACCGAGCACGGCCAAACGCCAGGCCGCCACAGCGCCAGCAGGCCCCAACCCGATCACCACTGCATCCCAGACCCCGGTCATAATGCCCCTGCCAATCTCAACCTTTGACCAAGAGCCAGCGTGCGGGGGGCCGCCGCCGTAGACGAAAACCACTCCCCCAGGCAGCTTGCGCCAGGCGCCGCACCTCTGATATGCTATACGCTGCCCGCACGGAGATCGGCCCATCGGCGCGCACAACCGGCGAGCGACATAGCAAGCGCGTCGCCAGCCATACCAGCCCGTAGTGAACCGGCAAACGTTCCAGGTCGCTAATGAGCACCAAATGCCGCCCCGCTTCCCCCATGCGCTGCATCAAAGCCACCGCTCTTTCTTCACGCAAATGGTGCAAGAACAGCGAACACATCACCACATCCCAATCCCCTGGCCAGTTTTCACGCAAAACGTCGCAAACGAAAAACTCCACCGCCACCTGATGCTTCTGCGCCTGTTCGCAGGCATAGGCAATGGCGGTCGGGCTGACATCGCACCCGGCGACCTGCCACTGCCAACCGCGACGCGCTGCCCGTTTTGCCAGGGCGATGGGTATATCGCCGCCGCCCGTAGCCAGATCGAGGATCCGCAACGATCTCCCCAGCCGTCTGGCCAATCCGCTCAGCTTGGGCCAAAGGTGCCACACCGCCAAACCCCAACGGTTCAGCCGCGCCAATTCCCGCAATGCCTGCCGATGCGCGGACTCCGCCAGGTTAGGATCGTCCATCCGCTCCGCTTCGCACTGTCGCCGCCTCCAGTCCCAGCCAGGCATGCGCAAGCCTCTCTTTATTGGCCCCCGGTTATCGTGCACATTGTGCCTCCCTCGCCCTGAAGCCATTGCTGCTGGTGTCAGGTCGTAGTGGTAATCTATTTCCGTTTGCTGAGAGTGGTCGCCACGGAATTCAAACCAGGACGGAAACGGCCTGCTATCAAGCTCTCAGGGTTTGTGCCCGTTCGCCCGAGCTGGCAGGTTGATACAATGCTTGGCGATGCCATCATTACGAGTCTTAGGGCTATCGCAGCGGTCGCCCTTTTTTCACGCCAACGGTGATTCCCACTATGCCCATACGCAGTTACCAAGACGCCCTCGCTTTCTGGTTTGGCCGCATCAATTATGAACAAACGGGTATGCCCACGGACTTGCGGGCGCTGAAGCTAGAACGCATGCAGGCGCTGCTGGCGCGTCTGGGACATCCCCAGGATCGCCTGCGGATCATTCACATTGCCGGCAGCAAGGGAAAGGGTTCGACCGCAGCCATGCTGGCGGCGATTCTGCAAGCGGCCGGCTATCGCACCGGCTTGTTCACTTCGCCGCACCTCTGCCGAGTCGAGGAGCGCGTACAGGTCAACGGACAGTGCATCACCCCAAGGGAGTTGACGCAGCTGATGCGCGAAATCGAGTCCGCCTGCTTTCAGGTAGAAGCCGAGGGCCACTCTCCTGCTACCTTTTTCGAAATCATCACTGCCTTGGGCTGGCTGCACTTTAGCCGGCGGCGTGTAGATTGGGCGGTGATCGAAGTGGGCCTGGGCGGGCGGTTCGATTCCACCAATGTTTGTCGCCCCCAGGTCGCGGTCATTACCAGCATCAGCCTCGACCATGTGCAGCAACTCGGCCCAACGCTAGCCCACATCGCCCGCGAAAAAGCCGGCATTATCAAGCCAGGTATCCCGGTTATCAGCGGAGTCACCGAAGCCGAGCCGGCTGCGGTCATCCGGGAAGTCGCGCACCAGCATAATGCTCCCCTCGAAGAACTCGGCCTACATTTCCATTTTGAGTATCTCCCAGGAAAGCACGCGCAAACTGCCCTTTCTTGGCCCCGCGTGCGTTATTGGCGTGCTCCGACAGCCTTCGGCCTTCCGGTCAATGGGCAGCAACCGAAACCCCGCGAATACGTTTTGCGCTTATGGGGACGCCATCAAGCGGCCAACGCGGCCATTGCCCTAGCGGTTATAGACTGCCTGCGTCGGCAGGGCGCGGTTATTTCCGAAGATGCGATCGCCTCTGGTTTAGCAAACGTTTCCTGGCCAGCGCGAGTGGAAGTGGTGTTGCAGCAGCCGCTGGTCGTGCTGGATTGTGCTCACAACCGCGCCTCGATGGCCGCCCTCATGGACACTCTGCGTCAGAGTTTTTCCTGGGGCCGGCTTGTGGTGATTCTCGGCTGTTCGCGCGACAAGGACATTCCTGGTATGTTGGCAGAACTAGCCCCTCACGTGGATGCGCTTTACTTCACGCGTTACAGTTCCAGTCCCCGTGCTGCCGCTCCCGAAATGTTGGCGCAACTTTGGCCTGGTCGCGCACCGTGTTATTTGCATGCGCGCGCCGAAGAAGCCTGGCTCGCCGCTTGCTCGGCCGCGTAGCCTGACGACCTTATTTGCATCACTGGCTCCGTCTTCCTCGCGGGGGAACTCCGCGATACCGTACGGCTTTCTCTAGCTGCCACTGGGGCATCTGCACTTCCTCTTCGCTGACACCTTGCCGGGAGGCTAAGGTAGGTGCTCGTAACACGGGCACGATAGCCGCCGCACTTTCTGTGCTCCTTTCCCGCCGCATGCGTTAAACTTGTGTTACACACGTCAGCTACTGACACTTTTTTGCCTGCCACTTGCGCTAGCGAAGCCTTCTCTCGCGGGGACCGACTATGTGGCACACGCTTCTGGCGAGAATCGGCAACGAGGAGACAAGCGGTCTAATTCTCAGCCTGAACAACGGTGGCGAAATTTCGGTGCAGCAGATTCTGGCCTTGCAGGAGTCGCTGTTGATTGTTCGCGGACGCTGGGCCGGTTCTTCGGAGTCTGGCTGGACCTTTTTTGTTCCGCTCGAGCGGCTGGTCTGCCTCTGTTTTCCGCGAGATGTGCCGGCTGCTCTGGGCGATCTGGTTCGACCCAAACCGTCCGACTCTGCCTCAGGGGAGGCTCCGCTCCTCGTTGCGCAGGTTCCGTCTGTGCCCACCTCTGGCCCTACGCCAACGTCCTCTGCCTCAGCGGAGGCTGCGCTATCCATTTCGCAGGAACCCAGTCCCACGCCCAATCCGCAGACGCACACGCCTTGCGTAACGCCCGTGGAAACAGTCTCAGCCACTCTTCCTTCCGACCACGAAAGCTCCGAACCTTCCTTAGCTCAACGCCTCCAGGAATTGCGGCAACGAATTCGCCAGCGCCTCGGCCAAAATCCTCCCGGCTCCTAATATGTTGTTAGCTCACCTTTGTCGGCATGCGGAGCTTCATTGTGAGCATAGAGGTTTGGATCGGAACTTCTGGCTACTCCTTCCCCGATTGGGTAGGGCCGTTCTATCCGCCTAATACTCCTGCAGGGCGGATGTTACGCTACTATGCCCGCCATTTTCCCCTGACCGAGCTGAACTACACCTTTTATCGCGTGCCTACGCCACGGGAGCTGATTCATCTGGTGGAAAAAGCCCCTGCCGGTTTCCGCTTTGTTGTTAAGCTCTATCAATCCATCACCCATGAGCTCAAGCAGGAAGATGCTCCTGCGTTTCAGGAAGCGTTGGCGGCCATGAGCCAAACGGGAGCGCTTCTCGGGGTCTTGGCCCAGTTCCCGGAGCGCTTCCATAATGCTAAGCAGACGCGCGCCTGGGTGGAACAATTGGCCCAATGGTTCGGCAACTATACATTAGCGGTCGAATTTCGTCATCGCTCCTGGGATCGAGAGACTATCCGCCGTTGGCTCCATGGGCTAAATGTCCTGCAGGTTTCCGTGGATGTGCCACCTTTGCCCACTATATTTCCCACCAAGCTGGTTCTCACCGATTCGACACTTTATCTCCGCCTGCATTCACGTCGCGCAGCCACTTGGTATGCCGATGACAAGGCCCGCTATGACTATCTATATAAGGATGAGGAGTTATTAGAGTGGGTGGAGGCGATGCGGCAGGCGCGGCCTCGCCGGGCATGGATCTTATTCAACAATTGTCATCGCGGACAGGCTGCTATCAATGCCCAGCGCATGGAAAAATTGCTCCGCAGCTTTCCCCAGGATTTTAACTTAGTTCCGCCGCCAGCTTACCCTGAAGATAGTCTCTTTCGCTAACTGCTGATGCTTCCAAGGGCTATGGGCACAACCGAAGCGACACTCAGACAGTCTGGCTATTTATATTACGGAGGCCCAGAAGAGACAGAGGAAAGTATAGAAGGCGAGACGATGGGCAAAGTCTCAAGCAAACTCCCTAAATGCTCTTCTGTGCTACCGTGATCAGTTAGTTCCCTGGATGGCCTCCCGATGGCGGAGAATGCTCGTGCCCCAGATGCGAAAGAGAGCACCGGGCGATTCGTATTGCTCTACCATACCTGGCCGCAACCGCATTATGATCTCATGCTGGAATGGCAAGGGGTGCTTAAAACTTGGCGGCTTCCGATTATTCCTGAACCCGGTCTTTCCCTTACTATGGAATCGCTCGGCGACCATCGGCTGGCATACTTAGATTATGAAGGCCCCGTTTCCGGCAATCGCGGCGAGGTCAAACGCATAGACCGCGGCACTTATTCAGGAGACCTTAGTGATCTCACTCAGCCGCTTAGAGTTCATATAAACGGCGCCTTGATTCGCGGCTGGTGCGAGCTTAGACCTTTAGAAGGCTCATCCTGGCAATGGCGCTGGCTTACTATTAGAGAATCCACCATTCCGCCGCAATCAGGACCCCAATAATTTAGCCAGGTAACGGTCCACATCCTCATACGTGAATTGCTTGTCGGGATCGTCACGGTCAAAGCGTTTCAGAAGTTTTCCCTCTTTATCGAACAGCAACACTATGGGAATTCCCTTGATATTCCAACGCTCCGTCCAGTCTTCGTAAGATAAAAGAAAATTGGGGAAATCGGCTTCCTGACGCCGGAGGAACTCGAGAGCGCGAGGCTCATCTTTGGGTTCGTCAATGCTAACCGACATCACTACCACGCCGCGGTCTTTATACTTGCGATGCAGAGCCACCAACTTAGGAAATTCCT
>BEIM01000227.1 GCA_002898995.1 bacterium HR36 | reverse complement strand
CTGTCTGCAGAATCTGCTCGCGCGTTTCCACGGAGCACGGCCCAGCGATTACGCCGATGCGCACTCCTCCCACCTCCAGACTACGGGCGCGAACCACCGTGCGTTCGGCTTTTGTCTCCCGACTGGCCAGCTTATACGGCGCCAGCACCGGCAGAACCTTTTCCACACCCTCTGCCGTCGCTAATGCCTGTTTGACAGGCTCCGGCTCATCGCCGATTACTGCCACTACCGTCAAATACTGGCCGCGAATCGGATGGCTCTTCAGGCCTAATTCTTCGATCCGCTGAATGACGTGGCGGATCTGCTCTTCGGTCGCCTCGGGTTTCATGACGACAATCATGGTGGTCTCTCACTACAAAAGCGGCAAGCGTTAGCCTACCGACTAGCGCGGTGCCTCAGCCCGCTGAGTATCCAACAGCAGTCTGTCTCCCCTCATGCGTTCGCCCGTCCAGCAGGTTGTCAGGCACCGGCAGAGTGCCCGATCACAGTCAAAGCCACAGGTAGGGCGAAAGTCTTACCATTCTGTTCCGCTTGCAGGGTGATGTGGAGCACGATGTGGCCGGTCCCGTGATCCCGCACTTCTGGCTGGTTAACAGGTTTGCCCGGAAAGAGCAAGAAGACGGCGGGATGATTGCTGCCGGTGGCTTTGGCACTGAGTTCGTGCAAGTCCTTGGGGGTATCGAAGAGCGAAAGTTTGTTGTCCAGCGCAACTGGGCACAGCAGCAAAAACTCGGTATAGGGAGCGGTGCCCATGTGATCCCCGTCTTCAGGCTGGTACGCTAGCCGCAATGTGTACATGCCCGGTTTGATTTTCTGCTTGCGGTAATCGCTTCCTGGTTGGACCCAGCGAATGACGCCGAGCAAAGTGGTTTCGGCCAGGTCGCGGTAACCAGCAGTCGGGCTGCTGGGTGATTTGGCCAGCGGTACGCTTTTGCGGAACCAAATTTCGCACAGTACTTGTCCCTTACTATCTAAGACCCGCACCGCCTCCGCCGCCAATGCACTGGCGATGGCCCCGTTGATTTCCTTGGGCAGTTCCAGTTTTTCGACCTTGACACTGTAACCGCCAGCCTGCCCCCAAAGCTGCCCGGCGGCACCGCAGCCACTCGCGACCCATCCCAGCGCCAGAATGATGATTCGTCCATATCTCCGCATCATAGCGCTCCTTTCCACGCGAGGAAAATGCTCGTGCAGCAGCTCTAAGCGGTCAGCTTTTTCACAAAAAGAGAGGGAAGCTGGGCTTCCCTCCGTTGGGTTTCGGTATACACGAAAATCCTGATAACCGCCGGCAGCTACCATCAACAACCGGCAGCCACTTTGTTTCGGGATGTTTGCCCGGCTCAGCGGTGAGTAAGCGACATCAACGCGGCCGGTTCAATTCTGGATGGAGAAGCTGCCGATGTAGGCGCCGCGGCGGTTGGCGTCTTTCCACGTCTTGTTGAGGCCGCTGCCCACGAAAGTATGTTCGGTGACCATTGCCGAGTTCGCTTTTACACCAGGGGTGAGGGGTGCATAGAAGTTATCTTCATGGCCGCAGACACTGTCTTCGTGAGCGTGGATACAGCGGGTTTCAATGCGAACCACTCCCGCCTCCACCAAAGCACACCCTCCTTCTGGGCAGCGTCCCACGCTGATAGTAATGGGGGCGCTATCCACGCGTACCACTTCTGCGGTCAACAGGCCGCCCAGTTTACGGGCCAGCTTCACCAGGGCCTCGCGCTGCCGAGCATCCGCTTTTTCATCCACCAAGATGACAGCCTTACCCGGACCGCTCTGCTTTAGGCCAAGCGTATCGCGAGCCTCCACGACAACCACCACGCTCAGGCCGTCCAAGCGCACGCCATCCAGTGCTCCTTTCTCAATGTGCCAGGCCAGCGTGGCATTCTTGCCGGTCAAGTTCATTTCGGCATTGGCGAAGCATGCCCCGACCCACACGTCGCAAGTGCGGGCTTCCACGTATTGGCCGCGAATCTCATCGGCAGCGGCACCGCCGACCCAAACTGCCAGTCCAAGCAAAGCCAGCCAAGTTCGCATTGCTAATCCCCCCTTCTTGTGAAATCCCCGGTTACTCTAAGGCCTCGAAATCATTTTCGCGAGGTCATCGGCTGGCGTCAAGATGACGAGCCGCGCCGGGCCTGCGAAATCGCCAGTTGCCGCACTACTTCGGTTATGTCCTGTCGCAAGCGGACAATGCGAGCATACAAGAAAAAGCTCGTCCACAAAAACGCCAGCGCGAACAGGTATAAGACCAGATTGGCACCCAGGCCGATACCAAGCATTTCTGCGATGCGTTGCACCCAATTCGGCCGCAGGATGGCCAGGGCTGCTGTAAGCCATAATGTCATCCGCATCAGACGGCTGCCGGTCGTCAGTGGGCCTTTGCCAAAATGCCAGATGTCCCACACCAAAAAGCCGAACAACACAGGGACGGCGATCCATTGAAACACTGTCATCGGTCTAATCTCCAGGGCGTTGCTAACTATGAGAGAAAATCGTCCACCAGCTTGCCGACCGCTTCGTGCGTCAGGGTAAACGGGATTGGCTCCCGGGGCTGATGCGGATTGTAGCTGGCGCGGTAGCGGTGCAGAGAAGCCTGACCTGTAGTGTTGAGCACGGCCTCGTAATAATGGACTTCGTGTCCCTTTTGGCTCGGAGTTTGGCTTCGGAGCCGTGCCTCGCCGCGCTGCGTGTCGATTTCGTGCACTGCTAACGGTTCGAGCAACCCCGAAGCTTGCCGCGCCACCCGGTGCGCCCATTGCGGCAACGGCTCCGCATCCTGTGCCGGGCGTTGCACCCGCAAGCCGCGCAATCGGCACGCCAGCGCATCGCTCGCTTCCACATCCGCCTCGACGCGTGCCCCCTGGGCCGCTTCGATGGTAAATGTCTGCGGTTGCCGAATGGGCCTAGCGAGATTTTGCTGGAGCGTTTCGCCGAGGGTCATCGCTATCTCCCAGAGGCTTCATACTGTGCTCCGCTCCGTCGTGGCAGATTAAGGTCGGCTTCCCTTCGACCACGGTTTGCAAGTGTACCGGCCGCGTCCATAAAGCCTGAATATTGGCCAGCGTGGCTATCGCGTGGTCCAAACGCAAGTCCACCCCATTATACTCGTGCCGCAGCAATAATTCCCCGCGATTGCGGTAATTTCCATCCACCACACAAATAATCGGCTTACCAAAGTTGGTCAAGTTGAATAAAAGCCGCTGCTTGATCTTCCGAAATTCCCGCGACTCGATAACAAAGGTACCCGCCTGTTCGCTCCAGGCATAGGTGAAATACTTGTGCGCTACACAAAATTCCGGCGTCAGGAACTCGTCAATAAACGTAATGTCATTATGGGTGCGGCGCACCTCAAAGATTTTCTGCCGCCCCAAGCCGAGCCCGAGATCCCAGTTGCGTTTCTTTTCCAGGTCATCGCATTCCTCATATTCCTTACCAAAACGCCCCGTGTTCCAGCGAAATTAAATGTCGCGGAACAGCTCCAGACCCAGTTTATAAGGGTTCAACCGCGGCCCATGACTGGCCACCGTCCCCGAATGATGATCGCAATAATCTATGACCTCCGAGGGCTTCAGTGCCCGTTTGGTCATAATGGTGCTGTGCACATAAGTCGCCCATCCTTCATTCATAATTTTGGTTTGCGCTTGCGGCGCGAAGTAATACGCTTCCTCCCGAATAATTCCCAAAACATCTCGCTGCCATGGTCTTAACGGAGCATATTGCATCAAGAACCATAATACGTCCCGCTCCGGTTGTTCCGGGAAATTCTTCGAGCGTGCCTCGCGTTCTTTACGTTTTTGCTCCTCCTCTGCTTTCAGAAGTTCTTCTGGGTTGATATAGGGGTCTAAGTAAGGCTTGGTCTTGAAGCGAGTAACGGGAATAGGTTCGTCATCTTTGCTAGCCTCGAAGTCGAAGCGGGCCTGTTCTTCACGCCGCTTGATCGCTACCGAATGGATGTCAATCAAATCTTCAATACTCTTACATTTGTCGAGGAAGGCTTCCACTTCGTCTTCGCCGTATTTCTCCATATAACGGCGAATGCGTGCCCCATGATTGGCCATCTCTTCCATCATCTTGCGGTTAGTGTGCGCGAAAAACGCATTGTTCTTGAAAAAGTCGCAATGCCCATATACGTGGGCCATAACTAATTTTTGATCCACCACGTTATTGCTGCGCATGAGATAGGCATAACAGGGATCGTTGTTGATCACCAGCTCATAAATCTTCGCCAGGCCGTAATCATAAGTTTTCTTAAGTTCCTCATAAGCCATGCCAAACGACCAATGGGGATAACGTGTAGGAAACCCGCCGTACGCCGCGACGGCATTTAGGTCATCCGCGTCGAGTAATTCGAAAATGACCTCGAAAAAATCGAGGCCAAATTCGCGTGCATACCCCTCGATTTCCTCTTGGATAGCTCGCAGTTCGGGCGTCAGTGAGGTATCATAAGGCGTATTCAGCAGGCTCATGGTGTCTTGCACAAGCGGTCCTTTCAGCTGATCGGTGGCAAGTCCTTAGTGGGATCTTGTTCATGACTAGGTGGCAGCTCGTCTGCTTGCGCGGAAGAGTTTTCTAAAGCTCGCGCCGCATGCTAAGCGTGATTCTCTCTGCCTGAGAATGTTTTGGCTGCCAGCATTTGCCGTTATAATCTTGCCATGTCGTGGGAAGCTAGGGCGCTATTAGGAGTTTACTTTCCCTTGCCCAGGAATTCCTTGATGGAGCGAATGATTGTGTCGCGATTAGGAATGTGGCTGACAACCAGATTATCGAATTCGCTGACGAGTTCTTCGATATGATGCAGGAATTCGCCGCTGCCATAGGGACTTTCCACTTGACCGTATCCGAAGAGATTGACTTTGTGCAACAGGCGATTGCGGAGCACATCTAAACAGTGGGGAACGTCGTCGCCCCAATTGTCTCCGTCCGAAAAATGAAAAGCATAGACGTTCCAGTCGGACGGTGGAAAACGCTTATCTATAATCTGGTCCGCCAGTTCATAAGCGGAGCTAATCTTAGTGCCCCCGCTTTCACGTGTGTGGTAGAACGTATGTTCGTCCACCTCCTGAGCGACAGCATCGTGGATAATATAAATGCGCTGCACACCCTTATAATGGGCGCGGATCCAGGTATCTATCCAGAAGGCTTCAATGCGAACAATCTCCTTCTGCTCATCGGTCATCGAGCCGGAAACATCCATCATGAAAAGAATGACGGCCACGCTCTGCGGTAAAGGGATTTCCTTCCAACTGCGGTATTGTTTATCTTCGCGGATAGGCACGATAACGGGTCTTTCGAAGTCATAAGTGCCGGAGATTAATTGCCGTTTGAGAGCGCGTTTGAACGTGCGCTTAAAATGGCGCAACGACTCCGGGCCTGATTGCCGGATGCCGCTATAGCGTTCGCGGGTGGTGAATATATTTTTTCGGCCCTTGGGCTGAATACGAGGTAAAGCTAATTCTTCGCCGAGAATATCAGCGAGCTCTTCGAGGGTAATTTCGACTTCCAGGATATGTCCGCCGGGTTGGTCGCCGGCTTGATTGCCGTCACCGGTTTGCGGAGGCCCTAAGGCTTGACCCACCTCGCCGTCGCCCTGGCCCACACCGCCACGCCCTTTCCACCCATAGCGGAACTGTGGTATCTCGATCTGAGGCAACGGGATAGAAACTAAGTCGTTGCCGCGCTTGCCGATCAACTCACCGCGGGTGATATATTTGCTCAGATTGCTCTTAATCTTGCCGCGGACGATCTTGCGGAAGCGCTCATAATCGCGTTGGATGCGTTGCACCATGACAGGTTCACTTTCGCTTGAGAAAATCATCGCTGCTGACCATCTAGATTTCGGCTCTCCGCGCGAGAGCTTGGAGGCGAAGACACGGAAAATAAGCCTCCGAAGCGGGGGCCAAGAAATATAGTCTCCTGCCAGGTTGGCGAGAAAAGCAGAGGGTTTCTGCCCCAGTGTGCTACTTGCGTGTGGGAGTGCCGCGGGCGAAAATGCTGGCGACAAATTGCAGCACATCCGTGGCACACACTTCGCAGTAGCCGTAATTGCGAATTAATCGGCTTTTGACCACGTCTATCTTTTCTTGCGTGGCTTTGTCCACCACATTAGATACCAGACTGGTGAGTTTAATGGTGTCTTTCTGGTCTTC
>BEIM01000226.1 GCA_002898995.1 bacterium HR36 | reverse complement strand
GCTACCCCCATAGGCAACATTTTGCCGGGGCTGAGCTGCCCTGTAGGATTGAACACACTCTTGAGACGTTCCATCATAGCCAAATCGGCGGGGCGGAAAAGCTTGGCCATGAAGTCCAGTTTTTCGACGCCAATCCCGTGCTCGCCGGTTACACTGCCGCCCAGGGTAATACACGCGTCGAGGATCTCGTGGCTCGCTTGCAGCACGCGGTGTACTTGATCCGCATCGCGCTCGTCGAACAGGAGAATCGGGTGAATGTTGCCATCGCCAGCGTGGAACACGTTGCAAATGCGGACCTGGTATTTCTGTGAAATTTCGCCAATGCGCTGCAGCATTTCGGGCAAGCGTGTCCGTGGGACGACGCCGTCCTGTGTGCAATAACTCGGGGCGAGTCGGCCCACGGCACCGAAAGCTTGTTTGCGGCATTTCCATAAGAGCTGGCGTTCGGCTTCATCCCGTGCCTGACGCACCTCCCGCGCTCGGTGCTGGCGGGCAATCTCGGCGACACGCGCCGCTTCTTCATCCAAACCCGCAGCTAGGCCGTCCACTTCGATCAAAAGCACCGCTCCTGCATCCAGGGGAAAGCCGAAGTGGAAAGCGGCTTCGACCGCTTGCAAGATGAGTTGATCCATCATTTCGAGAGCAGCAGGGATGATACCGGCAGCGATAATGGCACTGATGGTCTGAGTGGCATCGCCCACAGAATCAAACACCGCCAGCAGAGTACGCCAGCTTTCCGGATTGCGCGTCAGCCGTACCCAAATTTTCGTCACAATCGCCAGCGTTCCTTCTGAGCCCACAAGCACCCCTGGGAGATCGTAACCGGGCAAATCGTCAGGCGGCCCGCCGACACGGGTGATGGTGCCATCAGGCATCACCACCTCCAGACCCAGCACGTGGTTAACGGTTACGCCATACTTCAGCGTATGGGGCCCGCCGGAATTGGTAGCTACGTTGCCGCCGATGGTGCACGCCCCTTGGCTGGAAGGATCGGGCGCGAAATGCCAACCTTGCGACGCCGTTTGCCGCGTTAGCCAGAGATTGACCACGCCGGGTTCCACGACCGCATAGGCATCGCGATAGTTGATGTGCAGGATGCGTTTCATCCGCGTCAAACAGATGATGACGCCACCGCCGGCCGGAAGACATCCGCCAGACAAACTGGTGCCCGCACCGCGAGGCAAAAAGGGAGCATTTAAGGCGTTACACACGCGGACAATTTGAGCCACCTGCTGCGCGGAGGTTGGGAATACGACGACCTCCGGACGGTTCTTGGCGATGGTGTAACCGTCGCATTCATACACGGCTAAATCGCTGGGCGCGGTCAAAACCGCATCGGCTCCCACGATCGCCCGCAGCTGATCGACCAGGGTATCGGCAGCGGTGCTGGTAAGGGTCATGATGTTTCGATCAGATAGAGAATCCGCCCGCAGCTTTTGCACACCACCGGGCGATTCAGGCGCAGGTCCTGCAACATTTGCAGCGTCGTTTCCGTAAAGCAACCCATGCAGCTACCATGCTCCACCGGGGCCAGGGCTTCCTTGGGTTCCTGCCGTACCAGACGCTGATAGGTTTCACGTAGCTCGGGAGGTAACTCCGCCTCGAACCGGGCAACATCGGCGCGAGCCTGGGTGAGGCGATCCTGAATAGCCTCGAGGCGCTGGCGGCGTTGTTCCTCCAGGCGGTGCAATTCCGCACGGGTCTCGCTGACTAGCTTTTCCCGCTCGGGGAGCTCCTGCTGGCGGCGTTCGAGTTTATCCATCAATTCGAGCATTTCGTCTTCGAGGGCGTGCAACTGGATGCGGGCATTTTCGATCTGACTTTGCAGGGCCTGGTATTCGCGAGCAGTGCTAGCCCCAAGAATTTGTTGCTGCCAACGAGTGACTTTTTCGTGTAACTGCTTTTCGGTTACCTCGCGATCGTGCAGGGTAACCTTCAGTTGGCGGATTTCTTCTTGAAGTTGTCGGAGCTGCTTTTCGCGTTCGGCCAATTGCTGTTCGAGGCGTCGGACGGCACGCTGGGATTCTTCGATTTCCTTATGGAGCAAATGGACGCGCTGGTGCGCCTCATGCAATGCGCGTAACAAGGCCGACAAGCTCCCGCTCATTGCTGGATCGCTCCTGATGTCGGTTGTCAAAGGGCCTTTGAGGCCGTGGTCGCGGGAGCCGAAACTTGCCGGGCCCAAGTATAGCGGCGGACGCTCGCTTCGTTCAGCTCGAGGCTGACACCCGCCGCTCTTGGCGAGATGCACTACGGCCGCGAGCGGTCGAGGAAGCCTTCGAGTTGTCGGCTCCGCGCTGGATGTTGCAATTTACGGACGGCCTTGGCCTCGATTTGCCGCACCCGTTCGCGTGTGACCTTGAAAATGCGGCCTACCTCTTCCAGTGTATAAGTATAGCCATCTCCCAGGCCGTAGCGCAGTTTGATGATCTCTCGCTCGCGGTAGGTCAGCGTCTTGAGTACCTGCTCGATTTTCTGTTTCAACATTTCCTGCGTCGTGTCCTGCCAGGGCAGGGTTGCGTTGTCATCGGGGATAAACTCGCTGAAGAACGTCTCATCCCCTTCGTTCACCGGCCGATCCAGGCTGATAGGCTGGCGGTTGACCTGCATGACCTGGCGGGCTTCTTCTAATTCCACGCCGGCGGCTTCTGCGATTTCCTCGAGGGTTGGCTCGCGGCCCAACTGGTGGTAGAGGCGGCGCTGCGCACTGCGGAGCCGGGACATGGTTTCCACCATGTGCACGGGGATACGAATCGTCCGCGCCTGGTCGGCAATGGCCCGGGTGATCGCCTGGCGTATCCACCAGGTCGCGTAGGTGCTGAACTTGTAACCCCGGCGATACTCGTATTTATCCACCGCCCGCATCAGGCCAGTGTTCCCTTCCTGAATCAAGTCCAGGAAACTCAAGCCACGATTGCGATACCTCTTGGCAATGGAAACCACCAAGCGTAAATTGGCATCGGCGAGCCGGCGTTTGGCCGATTCATATTCTTCAAATCGGCGACGGACCATTTGCACCCGCAGCCGCAAACTCGCCGGCGTCTCCAAAGTCATCAACATCAAATCCCGTAGTTCCGTTTCGAGATTGGCTCGCACTTCGCAGCCGCCGCCGGATGCACGGTACGATTGCAGGGCCGACTCGAGCTCATCCATGCGCTGGCTGATTTGTTCCAACCGCTTCATCAACGGCTGCAACCGCTGGGTACGAATGCTCAACTCCTCAACCAGCCGAACGCATTTCCGCCGCCGCAACCGTATTTGCCGCCGCAATTGCCTCGCTTCTTCCTGGCTCAAGCGTGGGTCGAGGCTTCGCGTGAAATCCTCGACGTTCTGCTGCATCAACGTTTCCAAAGTGCGCAGGTTATGCGGCATGCGATGCAGAATCTGGTCTTTCTCCAGGTTTTCCGTCAACGAGGTCTTCATGGTGCGGTCAAACGGCAACTCACCGTGATGCACCCGCTTGAGCGTTTCCACGACAATGCCTAACGCGTAATCGTTCTCCAACACTTTCTGCCGGAAGCGATTCCGCGTGATTTCGATGCGGCGAGCCAGGGCGATCTCCTGGTCGCGAGTCAAGAGCGGAATCTTGCCCATCTGCGACAAATACGTGCGCACGGGGTCGGCAGTGCTTTGGCCGCTGTCTTCTCCCAAAAACTCCAGTTCACCTTCTTCCCCTTCCAGCAACTCTTCGCCGCAAACGCGATCCCGCTCCTCGGCTTCCGCTTCGTCTATCAACTCAATACCCTGCTCTTCCAGAGCCACCAGTAAACGGTCTAACTTATCCGCGTTGGCGTAATCTTCGGGTAACAGCTCATTGACCTGGGAATACGTCAAATAGCCTTTACGGCGCCCTAATTCCACCAGAGAACGCAGCCAGTTCTCCAGTTTCTCCATAAGAGTTCCTCTCCTCTGTCGGGTTAGGCGGCTCAGGCCGCGCTGACCTTGCGGGACAAATTAGCTGAATAAGGCTGGCTCGGCCAATGAGCTGGAAAGCGCATCCAGCTCAGGATCGTGCCGATTTTTCTTTGCTTCCACCAGAGCGAGTTGATGTCGGCCAATCCCGATTTTCCAGGAGCTGGTTTCTGGGTGCACGGAAAAGCCGATATCAGCTCGGACGGGGAAGCGGCCGGTGCTCCTGGAATTTGCGAAGCAAATCCGCAGGTGGCGGGGCATCCGCGGCAATCTTCTGCAATTGTTGGCGTAATTGTTCGCGTTGTCGTTGCGCCTGGCGTTCCTGCAAGGCTTGCAATAACTGTTCCAAGCAAGCACGGCGATCAGACAGAGCCAATCCGCGATCGTGCAGCTGCAAAAGATAGGTACTCAAGCGAGGATGATGACTGAATTCCTGCCGCAGCCGATCTACCGTGGGCTCGATACCAACGGACACCAGCTGAAGCATTTTCGCCAAGACCTGGCGAATGCCGCGATGTTCGATATGTTCTAATCGCCAGTGCGAGCGATATTCGGCTAGTAAAGCCGGCTCCGCCAGGAAAATCTCCAGCAACTGCCGCTCGAGCGGATCTAGGCGGATAGGCAGGGGCGCTGAAGTGGGCGGCGTCGCAATTTTATGGGCCTGACGATAAAGCTCCTGCAGCCGCCACCATAGAGTCGTTTCGTTGGCCCCGGCGCGACGCGCTAACTGGGAGATGGCTAACTCGCGCTTGACTTGGGTCACTCCCGAGGGGTTTGCGGGCAGCTGGGCCAGGAGGCGCAAGACGTTATCAATGGCCTGCCGGCGCCCTTCGAGAGTCGCCAAGGCGTGCGGCGTTAATTCCTGGCGGAGTTTGAATTCGAGAGCATCCACGGCTTCGGTAAGCAGTTGGGCGAAAGCTTCCCGTCCGTGGGCCAAGAGGAAATCGCACGGGTCGAACTCGGCCGGCAACTGGACAATGCGCAGTTCGACATCGTGTTGCAAAAACAATTGCAAGGCCAGTTCGACCCCGCGATGCCCGCCGCTATCCGCATCGAAAACGAGCACTACGCGCGGCACAAAACGGCGCAGTTGCTGCAGATGGGCTTCGTTCAGCGCCGTCCCCAGAGTCGCCACCACCGCCCGGCAGCCGTGTTGGTGCGCCATCAGCACGTCGGTGTATCCTTCCACCACTGCCAGATAACCTTCCTCTTCTGCGGCGGCGCGGGCCCGATCCAGACCGTACAAGTGCTCGCTCTTGCGGAATAAGGGCGTGTCCGTCGAATTATAGTACTTGGGCGCGTGGGCCTGCGATTCTGCTCCTGGTAAAATGCGGCCACCGAACCCTACGGTTCTGCCACGCACGTCACGAATCGGAAACATAATGCGACCGCGAAACCGATCGTAAAGTTTCCCATCTTGCTCCCGCTGACCACACAGCCCCAGCGTTACCAGCTGTTCTGCCGTCCAACCCACTTTCATGGCCCGCTGCGTCAACCAGTCCCACTGGTCTGGCGCAAAGCCGACGCCAAACTCCAGCAGCGTTTCCCGACGCAGACCGCGCTCCTGGAGATACTGCCGGGCCACTGCTACCACACTCGATTCCCACAGGCACTTGCGATATTGTTCCTCGGCCCAGCGGAGCAAGTCGTACCAAGCGGAACGTTCCTGGTCGCGCTGGGGTTGGCCCCAGTGCACCGCCAGGCCCGCTCGCCGCGCCAGTATCTCGACCGCTTCTCGGAAGCTGCACCGCTCTCGTTCCTGTACAAAGGTGATGACATCACCATACTTGCCGCATGCCCAGCAGCGAAACCGTTGCCGTACCGGGTCTACGTCCAATGAAGGATGGTGATCGTCATGGAACGGACACAGCCCCTTATACGTCCGCCCCTGGCGACGCAGCGGGAGATATTCCCGAACCACTTCAACAATATCATTCGCTTGTTTGACCTGAGCGATTAGATCTCCGGCCACGGTATGCTCCCGTTGGAGAGCAACGCAATGAAGGTTGCTGCTTTGTCCGCAGCTGGTGCAAAAAACGCACTGATCGTCCTGATCGCTATTACCGTGCCAGCTTCCATGCCAGCTTGGCTTGGGATAGGTTCGGGAGTTTGTTCACTTCCAGAAGTCGAGCCCCGCTCGTCACTTAAAGCAGGAGGGCTCGATAAGCTTGGCAAATTATAATCAGTGTGCAGGCCACAGTCAAGGCGAGCAGACTCTCTGGGGCGTGTTGCAAATCGCTT
>BEIM01000225.1 GCA_002898995.1 bacterium HR36 | reverse complement strand
TTCACAGTTCACCAGAAGGAATCCGTCCACCTGTTGAAAAAGTTTTTCGCGGCCTGACGGGATGCGCTCGGGCGGCTGCTTGCTATGGTCGCCGCCCGGCAAATCCACTAGCACCAAGTCGAGCGCGGCCTGGCGTAAGTTGTGCAGGGCTTTGGCAAGATTTTGGTGGTCTTCTTCAGTCCACGGGCCGCGCCAGCGTTTGTAGTCATCCTTGATGGTTTTGGCCAGCGGAAAGAGCGACCAAGAAGGCGTCGGCGAATACGCGTCTGCATCCAGGCGATAGACGCGCACATCGCGCATTTGCTGCAAACACCAGTAAAGCTTCCACGACAAGACTGACTTCCCATGGTTCGGGTCGCCGACGATCCCCACGAGCAAAGGCGAACCTCGCGATTGCGTCGGGATTACAATGCCCAGGGCCAGCTCTGCCGATGTTCTCGGGCTGTGGACTACGACGAATCCGCCTTCAGGAGGAGCGTGGATTGCAATTGCTTTCGGTAACCGGCACTCTGCTAACCTGCTGGCCCAGGCTGCACTTAACCACAACGGCATCGGCCCATCCAGAACCAGCAAGGGACGGGCAAGCGCACTCCCGCAACGCTGTAACTCGGCCTCCACCTGCAAGATGGACTTCAACCCTAGACTCTCGCTGCCAGAAGGTTCCATCTTCAGAATTGCGGCTGGCATTGGCCAATTGACACCGGTAAACTCATCTTCCGCGAGAGGAGTGGCATATTGGGGACAACGTGGGGCGAGGAAGTCTTGCGGTATCAGACCGTTTTGCTCCATGTCCGCCAACCAGTTTCGGCAAATTACCGCGGGCCAAACGGGAATAAAGTTGGCCAGGCGTGGTTCAAAAAGCCAGATACTGGGAGGCTTGTTGTCGCGACTCACCAGCCAGGACACCAGGCCGCTGGCTAGCCAGAGTGACATCCTGCCAGACAGGGCGATGGGAAGCGGCTCCTCGTCCAGGGCTTCCTCGAAAGTTGCGGTGAGGCGCGGGTCGGCCAAGACCGAAGGCGACAGCCGTTCCGGCGTGGCTAGATTGGCCAGGTAACAAGGTCCCATGGATGCCTCGGATGGCCTCAACGTGAAAATAGGGTCCATAGACATGGCCGTGGCTCCTAGCGGTTGGCCAGGATGTAAATCACGTCCCCATCCTGAACGGTGTAAGTTTTGCCTTCCAGACGTACCAGTCCGTGCGCTTTGGCTTCCTTCATGGAACCAGCGCGTTGCAATGCGCTGAAAGGAATTACTTCAGCTCGGATAAATCCTGCGGCAAAATCGGTGTGAATCGTTCCCGCTGCTTGTAGCACACTGCTGCCGGCACGAATGGGCCAGGCGCGGCATTCCTGTTCGTTCATCGTGAAAAAGACGATTTGCCCCAAGCCGTAGAAAATCCGGCGGAGTACCTCATCGCGGCCCAGGCTCTGCAATCCGAATTCCTGAGCGAAGGTTTCGCGCTCTTCTTCGGGCAGCTGGCTCACCTCCCATTCCAACTGAACGGGTACGGCCAGGGGTGACGGGCGCAGCGACGCCAGGGGTGGAGGAATTCGCTCCTCAGGCCAGCTTTGTTCGGTATTGAGTAGCACTAGACGCGGCTTCAAAGCGAAAAGCTGAAAAGCTCGCACTTGCTTTTCTTCCTCAGGAACTAGCGTAATCGGCCAGGTCGGTTCCTGCTCGAGTGTGTGCCGTAACCTTTGCAGCAAGTTGCGTTCTCGTTCGTCTGCTTCACGTTCTGCCGAGGAGCGCCCTTTGCGCGCCAACGCTTCTAAACGATGAATGCGATTGTTGAGGATTTCGATGTCGGCCAGGGTTAGCTCTGCGGTAAGCCGCCGATACTCTGCGACGGGGTCTTCCCGAAAGGCGGCTAGTACCATCAGCAAAGCATCGGCTTCGCGCAAAAGTGCCAGGCGTCGAGCGTTGTCTTTCGGGTCATCACCGACCAATCCAGGAACGTCGAAGAATTCGAGGGTAGCTGGTGTAGTTTGGCGAGAATGCGCCAGCTGCGCTAACCAGGTGAGGCGGTCATCTCTCAGCCGGGCGATGCCCATTTGCCCTCGGGCCGCTGAGGTATCCGGGGCCACGCCTGTCAACCAGCGAAATAACGTGGTTTTTCCACTGCCAGCATAGCCTGCCAGTCCCACGCGCATGCTGTCATCCCCTGAGGTTGGAACAATTCCATTGCCGTGCGAAAGCCGGGCGGCACTTCGCCACCTACCAGCGCATGCTTGCCCCGCGGCGCCACCTCATTCCGCCAGCCACGGTACACGGTTACGGTCCGTGCCTTGGGTTCCCCGATCCACACCAGCCGCTTTTCGTACGTCAGATATGCCAGCATAATCTCGGGGCTAGCCGCCAGCGAATCGTGAGGGGTAAAAATTGCGACGACCAAATCGGAAAGCGTTACGGCGCTAACCGTGATCAGACCGACATGCGGCAGATGAGCGAAACTGGCGAACACGCCATCTGGCATGCGTATCGGCTCGGCATCGCGCTGGGTGATTACGCCGGTTTCCGTAACCTTGTGTCGCAAACAATTATCAGTTGCGTGTGCGATGATTTTGGCTGCGATACAAAGTCGCCGCATATCACACGCGAATCCAGGCAGCATGGCAGCGCATCCACCGCGCCCCAACGTCTGGCGCGAGCCATTTGCAGGCAGCAAACGCGCCAAGGGTTCCGTAGGTAGCCCCGTCTCAGCGCTACCCAGCACGGTGCTCATGGCTTTTGTCCTTCACGGAATTCGCTAACACTCCTGACACCGGTACTCACTTTGTTATGCTATGCAAAACTCCCTCGCATCGGCATGAGGCAGAGGCTCTCGATCTGGCGAACCGGCAGTGAGAAGGCTACCACGTACAGGGCCTCAGCAGGTTTTACTTCGAGATGCCTTCACGGCATGCCTGCAAATCTCGGGGATGTTCACAGCCGTTGACCAGCTAAAAAGACATCACAGGCAAAAGCAATCCTCGCAGCGCCTGCCTTGTTGAGAAATCACCATCAACCCCAAGGAGAACAGTCATGCGGAAGGTGCAGCGCGTAAGCCGGCGACAATTTCTCGAACACGGTCTGGCCAGTGTCTGTGGACTGGTAGTAAGCCGATCGTTCGGCCAAGACATTCCCTTCCGTACCAGGCCGCCTCGCCTGGATACCAAAGGGCGGAAGCCCATCGCGGTCCTGACGACGGTGTATCGCCCCATGTCCCATTCCTACCATATCGTCGGCCGTTTTCTTTTCGGCTATCCATTACAGGGCAAGTGGCACGTGCCCGAGCATTTCGTGCACACGCTCTATGTGGATCAGTTTCCGAGCAACGACTTATCCCGCGCATTGGCCAAGGAATATGGAATTCACCTCTGCCGCCATATCGAGGAAGCGCTGACATTGGGGACAGGCAAACTGGTAGTAGATGGCATCCTCCACATCGCTGAACATGGCGATTACCCCACCAATGAAAAGGGGCAGATACTCTATCCGCGTTACGAGTGGATGGAGCAAATCGTCCGCGTCTTTCGCAAGACTGGACAGGTGGTGCCGGTATTTGTGGACAAGCATCTTTCCTACACTTGGGCCAAGGCCAAGCAGATGTACGATTGGGCGAAGGAGATGAACATCCCGCTCATGGCCGGTTCGAGTTTGCCAGTAACCTGGCGGAAACCTGAGTTAGAATTGCCCCTGAACACGCCGATCGAAGAGGCGCTGGTAGCGGCTTACGGGCCAATCGAACTTTACGGATTTCATGCCCTCGAAACGCTTCAGGTCATGATGGAACGGCGGCAAGACGGCGAGACAGGAATCGCGGCGGTGACCTGTCTGACCGGAGACGCGGTTTGGCAAGCGGGCGACAAAGGGCTTTGGAGCTGGGAACTACTGGAACATGCTTTGGGCCGGAGTGAAACCCTCAATCCTGGCGATGTGCGGCGCAATGTGGGTATCCCGGTGCTCGGCCGGCCCAGCACGCCACCGATTGCTTTTCTCCTGGAATATCGCGATGGGCGGCGGGCGACGGTGCTGTTGCTGAATGGCCACATCAACGACTTTTGCTTCGCCGCGCGCATTGCTGGGCAGCGCAAACCCGCCTCTTGCATGTTCTACCTGCCCGCGCCTCCAGGTGCCAAGTTCTTCGATGCCCTCGTTTTCAACATCGAAAAACTCTTGGTGCAACGTAAGGCCCCTTACCCTGTCGAACGTACCCTCTTAACCACCGGGGCCCTCGATTTCCTGATGGAAAGCCATTTCCGTAATGGGTAGCGAATCGAGACGCCGGCACTCGCCATCCGTTACACGGCTCCTGCCGACAGCGGCTTTATGCGTGGGGAGGTGGCTTGCCCGGTACCCTAAGCCGCGACGCTGCCAATGAGCTAAGATCACTGGCAGGGGGGGATCACTGTTAGAGAAGACTCGGCCACGGGGGAACAGGACGATGGCCTGCATCTTTTCGCTTCTGCTTCTTGTCGCACCCGCTATCTTACCCACGGGCACGGGGATGGGTGAGGCACCGGGCGCGTATGAGACACAGCCAACGCTACTTGAGTCAGGAAGCCTGGGCAGTCCCCAGGAGGCGGACGGCGCCGCTGCTCTTTGGCCCGCACCTGGGGCGTGTGCTCCGGCGCCTGGTGCCGGAGTTCCACCAGCAACGGTCGGTGTGCGCGTCCTGGCACCTGCTTCCGCATTTGCCGGGCAGATCGTGCGCTGTCGCATTCGAGTTTATAATCTTTCCCCTGTCGCCGTCTATCATGTGGAAGTGCGCGACCGTTTGGCGACAGCGGTGGAGGTCGTGGGTAGCTCGCCCCCAGCTGAACACCGCGACTCCCTGCTCGTCTGGCGTTTTGACCAACTGCGTCCGGGCGAGGTGCGGGAAATTGTCTTGCAATTGCGCCCGAGCACTGCTGGGCCATTACGGCAATGCGTCCGCCTCCGCTATGAGCATGGTGTCTGTGTGGAAACCGATGTTCAGGCTCCGGCGAAGCCCGTTGGCCAAGCGCAGTTAGAATTAGCCAAAGAAGGTCCCACACAGGTCCTGAGCGGGGCTAGTGTGCTCGTGCGTCTGACAGTGCGCAATCGCGGACAGGCTCCGGCAGAGGATGTGGTCGTGGTTGACGAATTACCCGAAGGCTTAGAGCATGCGGACGCGGGGCAGCGGCTCACTTTCTTCCTCGGACAGTTGGCACCTGGGCAGCAGCGCATCGTCGAGTATCGGGCGTTAGCTCGGCGTCCAGGTCAATGGACGAATCGCGCCCATGTCCAAGCACGGGGCGGATTGCTAGCTTTTGCCTCGCAAACGATCACCGTGAGCGAGCCTAAGCTGGCCTTGCACCTCGAAGCACCTGCCCAGGTTTCTGTTGGAAATACCGTCACCGTACGGCTTACGATTAGTAACGCGAGCCAGGTGCCGCTGCCGCAGGTGAGGGTCAGCTATCATTTACCCGCCGCTGCCAGCGTGGTGGAAACGCAGCCGCAGGCCTCCCGCACTGCGCAAGTTCTTTCCTGGACTATTGCCCAGCTCAAGCCTGGAGAGAAGGAAACTGTGATTCTGCGGTTGCGCCTTGGCGCAGCAGGCACCGTAGAGCATAGAGTCGCCGCTGCCGTAGGCGCCTGGCAGTTCCGTGAGCAGAGGCAAACAAAGGTGGTGGGTGCCGCTGGGTTGCTGCTGGTGGTGGTGGATAGCGATGATCCGGTGCTAGTAGGACAGGACACTCGCTATCACCTGATTGTGCGCAACCAGGGAAGTGCTCCTGCGACCAACATTCGCTTGCGCGTCGAGGTTCCCGCTGAGTTGGCCATCACCCGTGTGCAGGGCCCGAGCGATCATAAGCGTGAGGGGCAGAATTTGCTTTTCGAACCGCTGCATTTACCTCCAAATACCGACCGCATTTATCGCATTTCCGTGCGCGCGCTGAAGCCGGGCGTTGTTCGGCTGCGGGTGGAAATGACTGCTGACCAGCTCCGTGCTGGCCCTGTCCGGGCGGAAGAAAGCACCACCATCTTGGAGGGGGGCGGTTTTTAGTGTACAATTTTACAGTTTGGGGAGGAGCCTCGGTGCTCACGTCCCCTGGGGCAATAGGCGAATGGATTTATGCGGAGGACAGCGAAACATGCGCGGCCGGGGTGCAGCGGAGAATCCCCCCAATCGCTTCGAGCCATTCGTTTATGAAC
>BEIM01000224.1 GCA_002898995.1 bacterium HR36 | reverse complement strand
AATTTTCGCATTTTCGCTGAAGACGACGAACTGCATGTCCTGGGAGCGGGCGGATACTGGCACGGACGCGACCCGTTTCACCTTTTCCGGGAGATTCTGCGCTGCGATAGCATAAAGCCCGACCATGCGTTTTATCTGGGCTATGAAATGGCCAAGGCGGTGACCGCCCTCACTCTGGGAAAGAATTATGTGCAGGACGAGGCGCTGCAATGGGGACTGTTGACGCGCTCCGAGAAACCTCACGACCGGCAGGGATGACGCCACGCGGCCTGGAAAGTCATGCGGAAGAACCGATTCGTAGCCGCTAACCTGAAGCCCGCAGGGAATCGAGAGGCTTAGATGCTAGCGCCGCAAACGCCGCCACTAGAATAGTGAAGCACGAGCAGCAAAGCGGGGTGGCCGGCGGTGGGTGTCCAACAGGAATCGCGGCCAGCAGCCCGCTGAGAAACACGAGCACCGATGGCCATGAGCGCAGCAACGAGCGAGCGATTGCAAACGGCTCTTCCCGTAGCGGTGGGCCTAGCGGGAGAGTTATCGCCCATGGAGGCGCTGCTGCGCGTGGCACAGTTGCCTATGGCCATTCTGCTCGAAAGCGTGCAAACTGGCGGGGACTGCGGGCGTTATTCCTGGCTCAGTGCCGATCCGTTTGCCGCCGTGCGTGCACGAGGCTGGGAATTGCGCTGGCAGTATCGCGAGGAAACGGTAACCGAGCATGGAGATCCGTGGCTGGCGTTGCGGCGGTTGCTGGCGCCGTTTCGCCAGTGGCCGCACCCTCTTCTCCCGCCATTTCCTGGCGGGCTGGCTGGCGTCTGGAGCTATGAACTGGTGCAGCATCTGGAGCGCGTGCCGCGAGCACGTGGGGATGAGTTCGCTTTACCCGAGTTGGTGGTGGGCGTCTATGATTGGGTTATCGTCTGGGATCACGCCGCTGGCAAGAGTTGGGTGGTGAGCACGGGTTGGCCGGAACACGACCCGCACCGTCGGTATCGCCGGGCCTGGGAACGCCTGCATCAGGTACAGAGTTGGCTGCGCGAGTGGGAAGATGTGGCGAGCCGTGAGCCAGGCGCGGTCGCGGCGGGGTTACGCTCACCGCTTTCTTCCGGACAACAAAGCAGCCCAGGCACGGCCTGGTGCCAGCAATTTCCTGTGCCCCGTTTGTCCGGGCTGACCAGCAACTTTTCCCGGCAGGGCTTCGAAGCGGCAGTGCGGCGAGCGATAGAGTATGTCCACGCTGGAGATTGTTTCCAAGTAAACCTGGCACAACGGCTGCTGTACCCGGCGCGGCTGAGTCCGTTGGCGCTGTATGCGCGGCTGCGGGAACGCAATCCCGCGCCGTTTGCCGGGTATTTTGATGCCGGCGATTATACCCTGGTGAGTGCATCGCCCGAGTTGTTCTTGCGGCTCAATCCGGACGGCTGGGTAGAAACGCGGCCGATCAAGGGAACCCGTCCGCGCGGCAGCACTCCTGCGGAGGATGAGCGGTTGCGGCAGGAATTGCTCACCAGTGGGAAGGACCGCGCCGAGAACATCATGATCGTGGATTTGCTCCGTAACGATTTGGGGCGCGTTTGCCGCTACGGTACGGTGCAGGTGGCCGACTTGTGTCGCGTGGAAAGTTACCGCACGGTGCATCACTTAGTGAGCGTGGTGCGCGGCCAGCTGCGGCCGGAGTGCGATGCCCTCGATCTCCTGCGTGCGACGTTTCCAGGTGGCTCGGTAACAGGTGCCCCGAAAGTGCGAGCGATGGAGATCATTGCCGAACTCGAGCCGACCGTGCGCGGCCCGTATTGCGGATGCCTAGGCTTTATCGGATTCGATGGCAGTGCCGAATGGAACATCCTCATCCGTACCTGCACGCTCGCCCAGGGCTGGATACAGTTCCCCGTCGGCGGCGGCATTGTCGCCGATTCCGATCCCGCCCAGGAGTACGAAGAAACGCTGCACAAAGCCGAAGGCATCCTCCGCGCGTTAGAATAGGCCAGGTGCACGACGAGCCGACACTTACCGTTCTTACGATAGTGGCCATGATCCTGGAAGGCTTAGTAACCACGCTGACACCCGAGGGCCAATTGCACCTCGCCCCGATGGGGGCGCTGCTGTCGCCGCAAGACCTGGGTGAGCACGATCGGCCTGATGGGACTATGCGGCGCTTCTTGCTCAGGCCGTTTCAGACCGCACAAACCTATCGCAATCTGCGGCAGCACAGCGAAGGCGTGTTCCATTTGACGGATGATGTGTTGCTTTTGGCGCAAGCGGCGATCGGCAAGGTCGAGCCGTTTCCGGCGGTGCGTCCCGCGGCTTGCGTGTTGGGCTACATTGTCGAAGATGCCTGCCGCTACTACGAATTTCGCATTGTGGGCGTGGACGACCGCCAGGAACGCGCCTGCTTGGAGGCGGAAGTGCTAGCAGCCGGGCGCCTCCGCGATTTTCTCGGCTTCAATCGGGCTCGGCACGCGGTGATCGAGGCGGCGATCCTGGCCACACGCATCCACCTGTTACCTCGCGATGCCCACGGCAGGCTGACGCCCGCCGCTCTCCGTCAGATTGACGAGGAATGCCGCCGCTTGAGAGCTTTGGTGGATAAAACAGGCGGCCCGCGCGAACATGCCGCCTTTGATTTGTTGTGCCATTATGTCCGGGCACAGGGCTCGGACCAGCCAGACCAACAACAGTAGGCGTAAGCCTGCCAGGGATGCAGGGCGGGGAACTGCTTGGTGGGCGGACGCCCGCTGCTTGCTACGCGGTGGATTTATGCGCACGGTTCTCTCTTCGGCGGGCTGACACCTGCCGCTCTCCATGAGGACTGGACATGGGCGATGACGCTTCCATGCTGCGGGTCGCAACCCCCAGCCGACTGCATTTCGGTCTGCTCGTTCCGGGAGCTGGCGACCGGCGGCGTTTTGGCGGGCTTGGCCTGGCCCTGACCCAACCGCGCTTGCTCTTGGAAGCCCATCCCGCACCTGCCTGGACGATCACCGGCCCAGAAGCCGAACGCGCCCACCAGTGCCTGCAAAAACTTTTGCAGCACTCCGAACTAGCCCAAGCCCCGCCCCTGCATATCAAGATACTGGAGCATATCCCGGCTCATGTCGGCTTGGGGAGCGGCACGCAACTGGCCTTGGCGCTGGCCTGGCTACTGGGAAAAGCAGCGGGGCTGCGGCCGACATTGGCTGATTTGTTGCGCTGGACTGGTCGGGCAGCGCGATCGGTGGTCGGTACCGCGGCCTTTGCGCGCGGCGGGTTCATACTCGATTTCGGCCAGCGCCATCCTGCTTCCCCAACACCGACTTTCCTGCGCCTCGAATTTCCACCCCCGTGGCACATCGCCGTGCTGCTGCCCCAGTACCGCCCTGGCCTGCATGGTCCCGCGGAGAACGAGGTGTTTGCCCAACTTGGGCCAGAGGCCAATCGTCTCAGCGAACGTCTTTGCCGGCTGGCGCTGCTGGAAATCCTCCCGGCCTTGTTGGAACGCCGGTACTTCGATTTCGCAGAAGGCCTGTGGGAATATAATCGGCTCGCAGGAGAATGCTTCCGCCCCTGGCAAGGAGGCAGCCCCTATAACGAAATGGTAGGGCAGATCACGGCAACCATCAGAGAGCGAGGGCTACCGGCCGTGGGCCAATCTTCGTGGGGGCCTGCTTTGTTTGCAATTGCTCCTGCGGACTTGCTTGGGGAGATGTTACAATTCATTCGCCAGCACTACTGCGAGGCAATTAAGGAGATTATCATAACTACGGCGAACGCCACCGGCGCATGGTACGAAACCGCAATGAGCCGCGGTAGGGTGTTTGCACTGGACAGTGAAGCGTAAAATTGACAGTGCAAACTCCAGGACAAGGGGCGAACCATGGTCCAACGCCAGGCAGCGCTCAGCGTTACGCCAGAACAGCGCCGTATTGCCACCCAGCAGTTTGAGCGGGCCCAGCAACTAATCGTGCAGGGGGGAAAAAATCTCGATTACGCTTTATCGCTGCTGCAAGATTGTTGCCGGCTTGACCCAGCCAATTTAGAGTTTCGCCAGCGGTTACGCCAGGTGCAGCGCGCACGGTTCAAAAACCGCCGGCCCTGGGCCTGGTGGGTCTGGCTCAAAACCGCGCGGCTTCAAGCCCAACTACGCCTCGCCTTGCAGCAACAGCGCTATCGAGAGGCGCTGGTCCTCGGCGAGAAAATCTTGAATCATAACCCCTGGGACGTTCCCGCGCTGCTGGCCATGGCGCAGGCGGCGGAAGGACTGGAACTCGACAACGTAGCGGCCTGGCTATTGGAGTCGGCTTGCGCCGCCAATCCGGACCATGTTGGGGCTCACCGCCAGTACGCCCGGTTATGCGAGCGCCTAGGCGATTTCCAGAAAGCCTCCAAGTTGTGGGCGTTCGTGGCCAAACATTGGCCAACGGATGAGGAAGCCAACCGCAAGCAAAAGGACCTGGCCGCCATGGAGACCATAGCCCGTGGCGGGTACGAACGCAATATCGCTCAAGCGCAGGGACAACCGGCGGAGTCGACGGCACGCAAAGCGACGCGCCACACTCCGCTGGAACCCGCCCTGAGCCTGGCCGTCCCCATGCAGCATCAGCTGGAGTTGCTCAAGCAGCGCATTGCCGCTGATCCCACGCAGGTGTCGCATTACCTGAGCCTGGCCGACCTCTATAAACGCCGCGACAATCTCGAGCAAGCCATTCGCGTTTTGCAGGAGGGCTTGCAGAAGGCCGGGCCTCAGTTCGAACTGCATCAGGCCCTGGCCGAGCTGGAAATCGAAACCTTGCGCAACAATCTGCGCGTGGCGAATCGCCGCACCGAAGAGAATCCCGAGGACGCTGCCGCCCAGCGTTTGCGCGAACAACTGGCCCTGGAGATTCTTCGTCGCGAAATGGACCTGTATCGTGCACGCTTAGACCGTTATCCCAACGACACCACCGCCCGCGTGGCTCTAGGTACTCGCTTGTTGCTCCTGGGGCTGGTGGACGAAGCCATCCGGGAATTCCAGCTTGCTCGCAAAGACCCAAAACACGCCGCCCGCGCTCTCGTCGGTCTGGGCAAGTGTTTCATTCAGAAAAAGAATTTCGCGCTGGCACGCCGCAATTTCCAGGACGCTCTCGATAGTCTGCCGCCGGGTGAAGAAGAACTGCGCAAAGACGTACTCTACGAACTCGCCGTGCTCGCCGCCCAGGAAAAGGATTACGAAACCGCCATTCGCCTGGGAACGGAACTCGGCAACCTGGACTACTTCTATCGCGATATTGGCAAACTCCTGGAACAATGGCAAGCCGAAGCGAGCCGACCAAAACGCTAGCGGCACTTCGCGAAGGTTTCCAGCCAAGCCCACCCTCTTGGGTGTTGCAAAAAAGTTTGGAAAAACAACGGAACAGGAACATTCTGGCAACTAGCTCCAACAACCCGCCGCTGCTTCTTCCCCGTTAGCCGACATGCTCCCGGGCCTCGTCCCGCTCCTGTGCTTATAGCTGCGCGTGTCCCTCGTCCTAATCCTTCTCGCAGCCGCAAAAGAGGGTGAGGAAGAGCCAGATCACAATTCCCAGAGGCCCAAAGCACATCATCAGCCCGATTAGCAGCAGTATTTGTCCCATAGCGTGCTCTCCGTAAAGTCCGTGCACCTGGTCACGCACATCTTTCACTTCCCCATTGGATTAACGGCCGAGGCAGCAAAGACGTGACAACTTCGGCATTACCCATCAGAACCAGCGCCCCGCCCTTAGTTGCGGATCCAACACACCACAAATAGCGGCGTATCAACTCCGCTCGAACCACCAATGGTTGAGGTAGGCGACCAGGGCGGCTTTCTGGCCTTCTGTCTGGGCTGTGCTTTCGATGCGAAACTTGACCGTGTACGTGCCGTTAGAGTAAATTCCCACCACATCGCCGCGGCTGAGCTTGAAACGCGTGCGTTCTGGCAGGTTCGGATTGTAATAGAAGGTAGCGCAGCGCACTACAGGCTCGACTTCTTCCGTCACTTTCCGCAGGAAACGCTCCACCTCGGGATGCTGCCCGGGCCAGCCTGCTTTTTCCAAATGGGGCGGCCTTTTTTGCGACGCCGGTGGTGGCAGAACCTGAGGGAACTGGGGCCGAAAACGCTCCTTATACGTTTCGTGGAAAATCTGCCCCGTGGCAGATAACTCGAGATACTGCCGGCCGTCAATGGTTACGCGTTCCACCAGGCT
>BEIM01000223.1 GCA_002898995.1 bacterium HR36 | reverse complement strand
GGAGCGCCGAGCTTTGCTGAGCGGGAAAAAGCCAGCCAGGCGCTGGAAGCCATCGGCGAGGCAGCGTTGCCCGCGCTGCAAGAGGCGGCAGAGAAAAGCAACGACCTCGAGGTCAAGCGTCGGGCGGCGGATTTAGTGCGGGTGATAGAAGCACGGCTGGCCGCCGAGAAACTGCACCGGGTGGCGGAAGAACTCCACCCACCGACGCGCATTTCGCTGGTCTATCAAAATGCCGTCGTGGCCGACGTACTCAAAGACCTCAGCGCAAGAACTGGGGTCCCCTTTCAGCTGCAAGTCCCGGCCGAGCGCAAAGGAGGGGTGCTGCAGAAACTGGTAACCGTTCGGCTCGAGCGGCAGCCGCTCTGGCAGGCGATCGACCATGTTTTGGCGGTTTGTGGCTTGCGACAAGCGGAACCAGCAAGCCTGCCTGAAAACATGGATGAGCTGCCGCAAGTGTTTTCGATCGAGGAAGGAGCATTACCCGCTGGTAGGGTGTGCTACAATGGCGTGGCTCGCGTTCGCCGGTTGACCGGTCTGGGGGTAAAGAAACCTGCCGCCCACGCCCTGGCGGATGAACCCATCCCTCTGGAGATTTGCCTTGAGCCACGGCGGTTTGTAGAGTGTCAGGTGCCCAAGTCTGTCGAAATCCGACTTCTGGACAACCAACGCCGTCCATTCAAGACGACCAGTTATTTGCAGCCGGATAAGTTTCCCGAGCCGCCACGGCCGGGTGTTTTGCTTAATCCCAATCATCCACCAATCGTGCCTCGCGACCCTGGCTGGCGTGTCCTCATGACGCTGCGGGTGGAGAAAGCCGCTCTGGACAAAGCCGCTTGTCTCGACGGTCGGATCGAGCTGCGGGTACATGCCCAGGAAGAACTGGTCATTGACAATCTCGCCCAGGCGCCGCGCCAGCTCTACGGCGAATGCAACCGGTTGCAGGTGGAACTGATCAAGGTCTCCACCACAGACCGCCGAACCACCGTAGTGCTGGCCGAGCGAACTCAGGCGCTGCCATCACACATTGCCCAGGTATTGGCTAAGCCGGAATGGTTGCGCAACAATGTCCCCTGGCTGGCTGCCGGACAAGTGCGACTTTTCGATGCCCAGGGTGATCCTTGTCCATTTGTTGGCAGTCAAGATATGGGCCGTCAAGAAGGCAACACTACGGTTTACCAAAAGAGTGCGACTTTCACCATGCCAGGAACCGCCAAGCCTGCGCGCCTGGTGATTACTGGCCATCGGAGATTGGCTCTGCTCCTTGTGGCGTTTCGGTTCTCACTCACTTCGAGCTGATGCACGATTGTGGCATGCGACTTAGAAACGACACCAACTGCTAATTCAACCCATATACCATATACAACCAGGGGCACATTAGCCTGCCTATCTTCGGAAGGAGTGCAAACGATGACGCGGCATAGCTGGTGGGGAATTGCACTGGCAGTAGGCGTGATGCTGGCGAGTGTCGCGTGGGCGGACAAGCCACCGCCCAGCGCCTCCCCGGAGCGAATTGCCCAGCTCATTCGCCAGCTGGGAGCGCCGAGCTTTGCTGAGCGGGAAAAAGCCAGCCAGGCGCTGGAAGCCATCGGCGAGGCAGCGTTGCCCGCGCTGCAAGAGGCGGCAGAGAAAAGCGACGACCTCGAGGTCAAGCGTCGGGCGGCGGATTTAGTGCGGGTGATAGAAGCACGGCTGGCCGCCGAGAAACTCCGCCAGCCGACCTTGGTCTCCGTCGCGTATCACAACACTCCTGTGGCCGAGGTGCTGAAAGACCTCACGGCGAAAACAGGGGTTCCGATGCAATTACAGGTGGCGGCCAATCGGGAGGGGGAAATCCGCCAGAAACTCGTTACCCTACGGTTGGACCAAAAGCCCCTGTGGGAGGTGGTAGATCAAGTACTGGCGGCGTGCAGCTTACGCCAGGCCGAACCGACGTCTTCGCCAGTGGCGCAAATGTTTTTCGTGGAAGAGGGAACGCTAGACCGGAGCAAGGTGTGCTATAGTGGCGCTGCCCGCATTCGCTGGTTGACAAAATCCCCAGTCGCTCGGAAGCCCGTCCAGCCGAACACGCCGGCAATGGAAGCTATCGCGTTGGAAATCTGTGTCGAACCGCAACGCTTCCTGGTGGACGGCCAGCCCGCCCCCATCTCGGTGCAGCTTCTGGATGAGAAGGGGCAAGCGATTTCTGCGAACACTCAGCTCATTCCGCAGGATCCGTCACAATCTGGGCAGGAGGAGCCAGCGGGTATCGTCGTCGTTCCCGCGCAGGGCGGTCAGGTGGTGGCGCAGATTCAGGTCAACGCACGCATTATTGCCCCCGGTCTTCGCCCGCGCGAATCGCGCTGGCGGGTTTTGGCTGATCTGATCATCGAGAAGGATGAACTCAACAAGGCCGCCTCTATCCGCGGGCAACTCGACTGCCGTGTGCTGGTCCGCGACGAATTGGTCATCGCCAATCCACTCCAGGCCGAACGCAAAGTTTATGGCGAACCGAGTCGGTTCCAGGTGCGTCTCCTCGAAGCCTCCCAACAGGGCCAGCAAGTCAAGGTCATCCTGGAGACGACATCAGTTGCGCAGGCACCTGGTGGCCCAGTAAATATTCCCCAAATCTTATCGCAGAACGAGGGCGTTCGGTTGTTTGACGATAATGACCAGGTTTGCACCGTAACGCAGCGCGGCATAAGCGCGACGCAGGTGGCAGGCAATAACGTGCTCAGCTGGCAGATGAACCTGACCTTTTTGCTGCCTAAAGCGACGGCCAAGCCAGCGCGACTCGTGATCCTGAATCACACACCGACGACATTGACTCTGCCGTTCCAGTTCGCCCTGACTTCCCGCTGAATGAAGCTGCGAGCACCAGCCCGCCGTATCACGACAAACTCTAAACCGCGGCAAGCGTTCCAACTCATGTTCGCTTCCACTGAAGGTGCGAACGAAGGGAGCCACCGCGACCCAGGCGCAAGCAGTTGCTCTTGGTACACATTACTCAGTTGCCGGTGAACAACGACTCTTACGGTGCACAAACGCGTGTTTCGACAAACACGAGCGCGAGAGCGTCAACTCCCCGTGGCGAAACGAAACGCTCTTACAACAGACAACCCACCACTGCCCTACGGCAGCGACATAAATGGCCCTGCATCACCCCTGGCCGCACACCGTCACAGACATTTGTGCCCCGGGCGCTTACGCTTACGGTCTCGAGGCATAGAACGCGGTCCTGGCCCTGGGCGTATTCGTGTCGGGGTGTCGGACCTGCACGCAGCTTACGAATTGCCCTACGGAGCCTGGCCGTGGCAGAAAATGGCAGCGGCTGATTTGCCGCATTCGATGCATTCCGTTGCCCACTGAGGCATTGCAACCCAAAATTACTCAGGCACCACCTCAGAGTTTTCCTTAGTGCCTTCGTGGGCAGAAGCCGCAGGGGCAGCTGAAATGCCGAGGCGCCGCTGGCATCGAGCGGTTTTCCTGCTGGCCGGGATTTACAACCTGGCCTGGGGATCACTCACGACGGTTTACCCGGCGTGGTTTTTCACTGTGTTCGTTATGGAGCCTATCAATTATCCCGAAGTCTTTGCCTGCCTGGGCATGGCGATCGGGCTGTACGGAATATTGTTTTTGCGGGTGGCCTGGTGTCCGGAGAACCACTGGCCGATTGCTGCGGTCGGACTGGCGGGGAAGACACTGGGGGCACTGGCCTGGTTTTATCTGGTCTGGATTGGGCGCTGGCCAGCCGCCACGCTCATCGTGTGCGCGACCAACGACCTGATCTGGTGGCTGCCCTTCTGGATGTACTTGTTCGATGTGTGGCAATGGCACCGGCAGCACAAAGCCGAAACGCACTGGGCTGGATAATGGGCCGTTAACCGCTGTCGCATTGTAATCGTTGCTGTTAGAGGGTACGGGTAGGTACGTCTATATATCTGTAAGGGATGACTGCGTGGGGGATAACCAATTGGAAAAGGAGGGAGCAGACCATGCGTAGTGCCAACCGACTGGCTGTCTTGATGAGCACGGCCCTGGTGCTAGCGTGGATGGGAAGCTATCCTGGGTCAACGGTACCGCGGCTTGGTGCTCAGGAGAAGCCCAAGCCGACGTCAGAAGACATTGCGCGGTTGATCCAGCAGCTAGGTGCGGGTAGTTCCGCGGAGCGCGAGCAGGCGAGCAAAGCGCTCGAGGCGATTGGTACGGCGGCTTTGCCAGCGCTGAAGGAAGCGGCCGAGAAGAGCACCGACCCCGAGGTCAAACGCCGCGCCAGCGAGCTGGTGCGCGGGATTGAGGAGCGCTTAGCAGCGGAGCGGTCGCGTTCGCCGAAGTTGGTTTCTGTCGCCTATGACAACACGTCGGTCGCTAATGTCCTCGATGACCTGTCGAAGAAAACAGGCGTCCCGTTTCACTGGAATGTGCCCGAGTCCCAGCGGGAGGAAATCCGCAAGAAACTGGTTACGCTACGGATTGACCAGAAACCACTTTGGGAGGTCGTGGACGCAGTGATAACAGCCTGTGGCCTGCGCCAGGGATTGCCTGATTCTGATGAAATAGGTGCAAAAGGCCCACGCCAGGCATTTGTCCTCGAAGCCAAGCGCGAGCCAATGCCTCCCGTGGGCTACAGTGGTGTGGCGCGATGGCGACTGCTAGACTGGGGTCGGGCGGAAGAAAAGCCCGGCGTGAAGTCGGATCACATCGGAGCCCGTATGGAAATATGCCTGGAACCAGAGCGGTTTGTTCTCCGGGGCGAGCCGGTTCTCCGCCAAATTCGTGTTCTGGACAAGGACGGCAACCAGCTGGCCACGAAGGGAACCGTTGAACGGTTTTCTTGGCCCAGTGCCCAAGCGCCTGCGATACCCAAACTCCCTATTCAGATTCAGGGCGTGCCAGGGCAGGTTGTCAACGCGACTGTTGTGCTTCCGAATCAGCCTGTGGAGAAGCGTTGGCGTGGCTTCATACTAGTGCGTCTCCAAGACCTGGGCGAACTGCAACCGACACATCTCGAAGGGCTCTTCGAGGTGAAGGTCTTGTCTCGCGAAAGTGTCGCCATTGACAAACCCCTGGAAGCCGAACGTCGCACCTACGGCCAGGGAGAGTTGCAATTCCGACTGATAGATGCGTTCATAGCAGCTCAGAATCAAGCTGGTTTGGAAGTGAAGGTGGAGATGGAACAGCCATTAGCTCCCCGAGCCGGCCAGTTGGCGATAGCGCCAGGGGCTCCCAACCAGGTTGTGGTCGTCGGAGGGTCAGCGAATCCCACTCTCGATATTGAGCTGTACGATGACAAGGGCAATCTCTGCCCCGTGCTCTCGAAACACAGCTCTATCCAAGTTCGCAATAACGTGGGCGCACGTGTGCATGAAATACTCTTCCGAGTGCCCAACGCTGGGGCCAAGCCGGCACGGCTGGTGGTGAGCGGCATGCGTTCTGCCGTGCTGGAGCTCCCCTTCCGATTGGCGGTCAATGCCCCTCGCTAACCGTCTGGAGAGGCCACGGCACAACCACGAGTCTGCACCGCGCACGCCAGCGGGCTTTCTTACGCTGCCGCAATATCGTCCCGCACTGACGGTGTCGGAAAGCGCCATAGCATGACTATCGGCCAGTGCTGCGTGGCATCCAAGAAAATAGGTGCTGGCTCGGTTCTGAGCCAGCACCCGTGTGGGACTGGGAGGAAGTCCGCGGAACCCGATTCTACCGGCTAGCGATTGCAGCCACCAGGACCACACGAGGAGGGGCCAGCCGATTGTGCTGGGGAAGCGGAAGGAGCACAATGCGGACAGCTTCTCGCACCGCAGCTCGGACACCAGTTCCCACCAGAGGGATTGAGCGTGGATTGGCGGTAATGGTGCGACGTCGTGTCGCAACCGCAGGTGAGCGTGACCAATGCGACAGCCCACGCCCCCAACACCGCCACTGTACCCAGCCATCCTGACTGGTTTCGACGCATAATAGACCTCCTTTAGTTCCGACCCAGCCGGAGATTCACTTCTTGATC
The DNA here is from genome assembly GCA_002898995.1 of bacterium HR36. Classification (GTDB taxonomy): domain Bacteria; phylum Planctomycetota; class Planctomycetia; order Gemmatales; family HRBIN36; genus HRBIN36. The sequence continues at coordinate 201 of BEIM01000223.1, read as the reverse complement.
ACTCTGGCACCGTATCCAGCTCGTTGCACCACCTTGACCAGTTCGCTTTCATCGAAGCGGCTTGCATCCACCGTCACGATAGCCAACTGCTCGTTTAACCGCACATCGCCTTTCCTTACCCCCGGTAAGGACAGCAGTGCTCTTTGCACCCTTGCGACGCAGCTGACACCTCAGCTCATCTCGTTGACCTCCAAAATCACT
>BEIM01000222.1 GCA_002898995.1 bacterium HR36 | reverse complement strand
AAGCCGTGGGATCAGTTGGCGCGGGAGATTGTAACGGCGCAAGGGAGTAATCTGAGCAACGGCGCTGCCAATTATTTCGTCATGCACCGCGACATCGCCGAGCTCACGGAAAAGACCACGTTTACGTTCTTGGGCATCTCGCTGACCTGTGCCCGGTGCCATAACCATCCCATCGAAAAATGGACGCAGGACCAATACTGGGCGGTGGCGAATCTGTTCAGCCGGGTGGCGCAGAAGAACGGCGACCGCCCGGGCGAAATTATCGTCTATGAACAGGCCCACGGAGATGTGCCGCACTTGCGCCGCGGGGTGCCGATGCCTCCAGCGCCGCCGGACGGTAAACCGATGACGCTGGACGATCCCCGCAGCCGGCGGGAGTACTTCGCTGCCTGGCTGACTTCGCCAGACAATCCCTATTTTGCCCGTGCTCTGGTGAACCGTGTCTGGCGGCATTTCCTCGGGCGTGGTTTGGTGGAACCGGAAGATGATCTCCGCCTGACCAATCCGCCGACGAATGCCGAGCTACTCGACGCGCTGACCCGGCACTTCGTAGAGCACCGCTTCGACGTCAAACATCTCATTCGCACCATCCTCAACTCGGCGACATATCAACGCTCGTCGCAGACCGTGCCGGAAAACGCCGCAGATGATCGGTTCTATTCGCATTATTTGGTGAGGCGGTTACCCGCGGAGGTGGTGCTCGACATTTACTCGCAGGTTACGGATGTGCCCACGCCGTTTACGCAAATCAAGGTAGGAGCCACGGGCGGTATTGCGGGCACGAATCAATTCCCGTTAGGCACGCGAGCGCTCCAGCTCCCCGATTCGCTGGTGGTGTCGGGGTTCCTCGACAGCTTTGGCCGGCCGGATCGCAGCCAGCCCTGCGCCTGCGAACGGATGTCGGATGCCAGCATGACGCAGGCGCTGCATCTGAACAATGGCCAAACGCTCAACGACAAACTGCGGGCGAAGAATAGCCGCATCGAAAAATGGCTGCAGTAGAAAATCTCCCTGCAAGAGGCCCTCCGCCGCCTGTTCCTGTTGGCGCTGTGTCGCGAGCCAACGGCCCAGGAGCAGGAAAAACTGCTCACCATTCTGCAAGAGACGGCCGGCGGCCCGCGGGAGGCCCTAGAGGACTTGTTCTGGGCCGTGCTCACTAGCCCAGAGTTTTTATTCAACCACTAAAACCGCGAATCCTCGGAGATTCTAGGATGAAAAGAGCCACCCCCTTTTGCCTAGCGCTAGCAGGACTGTTGCTAGCCTCATTGATGGTCAAGAGCCAGCCACCCAAGCCGGTGGCACAAGCTCCTTCGTTCAGTCGGGACATTCGTCCTTTCCTGAGCAAATATTGCCTGGAATGCCACAACGCCCAGAAGGCGAGCAGTGGGTTGAACGTGGAAAACTACCGCACGCTTTTGGAAGGGGGCAATGGTGGCCCGGCGGTCGAGCCTGGCAAACCCGAGGAGAGTCTGCTCTTGCTGCTGGTCGAAAAGAAACAACAGCCGCACATGCCACCCCGCAACGCCCGTTTGCAGCCCAAACCCGAGGAAATCGCGCGACTGCGGGCCTGGATCGCCGCCGGGGCCAAAGATGACAGCGGCGCTGCTCCGCTCGCCTTGCCCGAAATCAAATCCAAAATCCATCGCCCCGCGGCGGTGACTGCCATCGCTTATGATGCCAAAGGGCGTTGGCTGGCGGCCGGAGTTGGCTCGGAAGTGCGGATGTGGGCCTTGCCTGATCTGAAACCCCTGGTACGCATCCCAACGCCGCAAGTCAAAATCACCGCATTGGCGTTCAGCCCGAGTGGCAGTTACCTGGCCTTGGCCGCCAGCACACCCGGGCAGATGGGCGAGATCCGCCTGCATTTCGTGCCGCCCAGCGGTGTCCTTGCGCTGAAACCTGAAACCGTTATTGCCGCCCACCCCGACCAGGTGCTGGGCCTGGCATTCAGTCCCGATGGACAGTTGCTCGCCAGTTGTAGCTATGACCGGCTGGTGAAACTCTGGCGAATGCCTGGCGGAGAAGCGGTAGCGGCTCTGAAAGATCACAGCGATAGTGTCTACGGCATTGCCTTGGCGTCGCACGGCAAGTTGCTGGCCTCTGTCGGGGCAGACCGCGCTGTCAAAATTTGGGATGTGGCCAGTGGCAAAAGGCTCTACACCTTCGGCGAGGCTACTGATTGGCTCTATGCCGTCGCCTGGCTTCCCGATGGCCGGCGCGTGGCCGCCGCGGGCGTGGATCGCAGCATTCGCATTTGGGAAGCCCTGCCCGAAGGCGGACGGTTGCTGCACTCGGTCTTTGCTCACGAAGGGGCGGTGCTGCGGTTAGTGTACAGCGCGGATGGTAAGTACCTCTTTTCCTTGGGCGAAGACCGCGTGGTGAAGGTTTGGGATGCGGCCAGGATGACGGAAGCGCGGGTCTTCGCGGCGCAGCCAGAAGCCACCTTCGCCCTCGCGGTGCGTCCCGACGCTCAACAAATCGCAGTGGGCCGACTGGACGGCGCCCTGGTGCTCCTCGATGAAAGCGGCAAGGTGCAAGCCCAGCCCTTGCCAAGCAAGCCCCCAGTGCCCAAAATCGCTCGCCTGGAACCTAATGCCATAATCCGCGGACAGTCGGCCACCATCACGGTTTACGGAGAGGACCTGGACGCCGTCACTGCCGCCGCCCTCAACATCCCCGCAACTCAAGTTGAACTGCAGCCGACGAATAATCCCCAGCAACGCCAAATTCGGCTGGAGACACCTCTAGCAGTCACCGCTGGGGCATACCAACTTACGCTGCAGGCGCCGGGCGGAAAAGCCACCGCCACCCTGTTCGTGGACTGCTTCGCCACGGTCAGTGAGTCGGAACCGAACAACTCAGCACGCACGGCGCCCCTGGTGACGCTACCCCGCACCATTGTCGGCGTCCTCGACCGCGCCGGCGAGGTGGACTACTATCGCTTCCAGGCGAAAGCCGGCCAGGAAATCGGGGTGCAGATTGTGGGTGAGCCAGGAGCGACTCTGGAACCTGTGCTTTTGCTTACCGATGAGAATGGCCGAGTGTTGCAGGAAAGTTTCGATGGACTATTGGCGTTTCGCTGCCCGCACACCGCCACCTATGCTCTGGCAGTGCACGACCGCCAATATCGCGGCGATGCCAAGGCCCGCTACCGGCTCCAGGTCGGCAGTGTGCCCATTGTTACCGCCGTCTACCCCTTGGGGGTGCCACGCAACAGCAAAACGCAAATCCATTTGTTCGGAGTGCATCTGGGCAACAAGCCCGTCGTCGATATCACTGTCCCACCTGACCAACCGGTGGGCAGTCGCCTGCCCATTCATCTGACTACGCCGTTCGGCCCTGCGCTGGGGAATCGCAGCGTCGTGGTGGCGGAGTTTCCCGAATCGGTGGCCCCGTTAGCCAAACTGCAACGCTCCGAAACGGGGGAACTGGAACTGGGTGAGGTGCCGGTACCTGGTGTGGCTAACGGATGTCTGTTTCGCAACACGCAGGCGCATGTTTGGCGGTTTTCTGCAAAGCGTAGCCAGCCCCTGATCATCGAGGTGGAAGCGCGGCGGCTGGGTTCGCCACTCGATTCGGTTATCGAGATTCTGGATGCCAATCGCCAGCCCTTGCCCCGTGCCGTTCTCCGCTCCGTCGCCCGTACCTATACCACCTTCCGCGACCACGATAACGTTACCGCCGGCATTCGCATCGAAGACTGGCGGGAACTGGCCATCAATGATTACCTTTACGTCAACGGCGAACTGATCCGCATTCTCGCCCTGCCGCGCAATCCTGACGACGATTGCCGATTTTTCAACGTCGGTGGCCAGCGCCTCGGCTATCTGGATACGACACCGACTTATCATCCACCTGGCACTCCCATGTACAAGGTGGTGATTCACCCGCCTGGCTCGACCTTCCCACCTAACGGTTTCCCAATATTTACTCTTTACTATCGGAACGATGATGGCGGCCCAGGCTATGGCAAAGACTCGCGCGTCTTTTTCCACCCACCCGCTGATGGTACCTACTACATTCGCCTAGCGGATGCGCTGGGGTTGACGGCCGCGCTGGCTGGTTCCACGACGCAGCAGCGCGCTGGCGAGGAAGGTGTTCCCATGCCCTATCGGCTAATCGTACGCCCACCCCGTCCCGATTTCCGCGTTCGCTTCAGCCCTACCCAGCCGCAAATCGAACGCGGCGGCGCTATTCCGATTACTTTGACGGTGGATCGCCTGGATGGTTTTGCTGGCCGCGTCGAACTGGAACTGGTGGACCTCCCTGCGGGTTTGTCAGCGCCACGCACGCATGTCGGCCCAGAAGAGTTCAGCACCGCCGTCGCGTTGTACGCCGCCCCCGATGCCAAACTGCCAGATAAACCCTTACCACTGCATGTTATCGCCCGCGCGCGCGTCGGCGAGCAGGAAGTTGTCCGCGAAGCCATCGGGGGCATCCCTGTGCTCATCGAACCAGGAGACATCCGCACCACTACGGTAGAACCCAGCATCACGGTTCGGCCTGGCAGCGAAACCAAACTCACCGTCCGTATTGAACGCCGCAATAACTTCCAGGGTCGCGTGCCTATTGATGTTACGGGCTTGCCCCATGGCGTGCGCGTGCTCGACATCGGACTGAATGGCATCTTGGTCACTCCCAGCGAAACCCAGCGCACCATTAGCATTTATTGCGAACCGTGGGTATCCCCGACGGAGCACCCGTTCGTCGTTTTTGCACGCCGCGAAGGCAAAAATACCGTGCACGCCGCCCCTTCGGTACTGCTTCGTATCGTGCCGGCCAATGCCACGCCAGGCGCCAGCAAGTAAGCCCCGCCCGGGCACTTCTTAAACGGAGACATCACATTTTCGCGAGTGATCGCCGAAACGAGCGACAAGCAGTGAGCGCAAGCTTGTCTGAATGAGAACTGTGGGCCGCGTCGGCATGCTCACATCGGGTTGCGAGCTGCCGAACATCCCTTCCGATTTCGTATCGCGGTGCGCGAACGCTGACCGTTCGCCGGCCATTCCATTAACACAAGGGGTGGCCGAAAACACGGCTCATTCTGACAAACGCTCTGTTGGAAGAGCTCAAGCGGGTGTGGAGCCCAACACCTGGCGCAAGAAGCGGGCGAGTTTATGGTGGGCAGCAGTGCGACCGCGCGCCAGGATTTGCGCCTCGGCCACGGTCAGTTTCGGATCGGGCAACGGCAGGCGTTGCAAGGTGTCCACCAGCTCGGTGTCCAGGCGGTAATGCCTGCCCTCTTGAACAACAAGGATGCCGAGTTGGCGCAACACCTCTAGGTCGCGGTAAAAGGTGCGCTGATCCATGCGCAGCTGCCGCAGAAGCGCCTGTCGTGTAGTCGGTCGGCGCGCCAACAGGCGGAGCAACTGATAGAAACGACGCAGGCGCTGGGCGGTAACGGCAGGAATCCTAGGGCGTCGAGCGGGACGGCGCCTGGCCATTCCGTTTCCTCAGCGGACTTCTGCTATCGCTAGCGGCAAAGACCCTATGAGTGCGCAGCCGCAGCGCTTCGCCAGTTTCGTTGAGACTGGCCGAGCTTTCGTCAAGGTCAACTTTGTGTCAAGATGATGATAATCGGCAAACTGGCAAAATCAAGGAGCACAGAAAATTTTTGCCCGCTGCCGATGGAGCTGTCCTGAAGGTTACAGCAGGGCCAAACGCCAACCGGTCATGGCCTGTTGTGTCGCTTGGGCTTGACACAGAGGCGGGGGTTGTGGCAAAGAGGAATCTGGGTGCTCAGGCTAATCAAAAGGGGAGACCGCGCGGCCGCCCCTTTACCAGAGTCCGCCAGGCTTCTTGGCAGCGGAGGGCGCACAGCGCCGCAACCGGCTGGACAGTAATGGTTATCGCTGATGAAACCAGACACTTCCCAGGGGCAAGGTGGAGCGCAGTTTCTCGAGGAGGCCAGTTGCCGCCACAGCGTCCAGGTTTCCCAGGTGGCAACAGACCAGGCGGATGTGGCGGTCCCATCAAGAGAAAGCCGAGAGCTTCACGACAAGCTCACGCCTGACGTTCTCGATAGCCGGGGGCGATGGCAGATTCCCGTGTTTGTTTTGGGAGTACTGACACTGCTGGTGACGTTGTGGTGGCAACCGTGGCGGATGTGGGGACGACCAACAAATTGGCCAGCCCTGGCGGAGCAAGCTCTTACCGCCGAGGAAACAGGAGACCTCGCACAAGCCCATCAGTTGGCT
>BEIM01000221.1 GCA_002898995.1 bacterium HR36 | reverse complement strand
CCGGTATATCGGACACTAGCTCCACCGCACCCAGAGCACTAGGCAAAACAAAACGCAGTTTGCCGGCACGCACCTTCTTATCGTGCCGCATAACCGCTAATAATTCCTCGACTGGCCAGGATTGCGGTCTGGTAGGCAATCCAAATTGCTGGAGCAAGCGCCTTTGCCGCTCTGTAACTTCGGACGGGATGCGCCCTAATTTTTCGGCCAGGCGACTCGCACAAATCATTCCCACCGCCACTGCTTCTCCATGCAGCCAGTTACCATATCCCCCCACTGTCTCGAACGCGTGGGCAAAGGTATGCCCATAGTTAAGAACGGCGCGCCGACCGCTCAGCTCTTTCGGATCTTCCTTGACTACCTGCGCTTTGAGCCGGCAGCACTTTTCCACTATATACCGCAATACCTCTTTCTCGCGTCGGACTATTGGCTCTATGTGCTGCTCCAAATAGGCGAAGAATTCTGCGTCTAATATAACGCCGTATTTGACCACTTCCGCCAGACCGCTGCGATATTCCTGCGCGGGCAGGCTGTCGAGTGTGTCGAGACTGATCCAGACACCTACCGGCTGGTGGAACGCGCCTATAAGATTCTTGCCCCGGGGATGGTTAACCGCTACTTTGCCTCCCACTGAGCTGTCAACCATCGCCAGCAAGGTGGTCGGCACCATCAGTAAGGGTAGGCCTCGATTAAACGTCGCCGCGACAAATCCCGCTAAGTCTCCGATAACCCCGCCACCCACCGCAACTACCAACGTCTGCCGGTCGGCTTGCATCTCGACTAACTCGTCATATAACCGCGCTGCCATGTCGAGACACTTAGACCCCTCCCCACTCGGCACTAAGGCCAAGCGAGTACGCCAATCGTGGCGCGCCAGCGAATCCAATACTACCTTAGCGTAGCCGGTAACCGCCGCGTCGCTCACTACCAGGGCGGAACGGCTCCCAGGGCTACATTGCTGCGCGAAAGCGCCGATTGATTCGAAATCGCCATCCCGCACGACTACCGGATAGCGTGCCTCCTGAGCCTCCACAATCAGGGTCGCCTGAATCATGGCGTGCAAACGAGAACCTCCCACCTTGGTATAGTGGAGACATATGCGGAGAAACCGCCACTAATCTTCGTCCGTACGCACTGCATAGAATCCAGCCTCGCGATCCTGAAACTTAGAGCTGCCGCAGATCGCCTGGCCACCGCGGGTGAACATATAACCATTGAAGTGTTGCACTGATTGGGGAAACTTGATGGTAAATTGAACCGCATGCCGCGGGTTCGGGCCTACCTTGCCACTTACCGGATATTTATTGCCGGTGGCGTCAGAATGGAAATCGCCGCTTAGGTTGCCTTCTGCATCTACCTGCAGGCGGAGAATACCAGTTCGCCGACCGTCATCATAAAGACGAAAGCTCCCGTTGAAAAACTCCAAGCGGTAATTCTCATCCGGTGCTGGCCGTGCTGATTTCTTGACCTCGGTGCCCGGTAGAGACTTAGTCACTAGATAAATGCGGGCCCTGCCCAGCGCTTCCACCAGTTCGCCCTTGTCAGGATAAGTGCGGAAAGATAAGTCGCCTTGCACATGGGCTGGCACAATCTGGCCGATTTCCAGGTGCAGGACGAAGCCGGGGTATAAGTGTAAGTTTCGTCCTTCCGCAACCACAGACCTTTCCGTGCCTGCGCGATAAGTGGTAAACCGTTCAACCAGGAGGATTGGAATAAGCTGATCGTTTAGCTTTTGCTGTGCATATTGCACTAAGAGCTTGGCCAGCAGCCCATTTTGCGTCCGCACTACTATCAGCGCGGCATTGCTACCGGGAACAAGCCTCGGGGCGTTATTGATTTGTTCGGCACTCAGGCTGGAGACAGGGCTCAGTTGATTCGCCTGGATGGCCTGGTTCAAAATAGTATTCGTGTGGCGGTCGAATACATCTGCTTGCACACTGGCCGGGAGAATTAAACGGAGCGCCAGCACGATGAAGCTTGCTTTATACTTAGTGAGTCTCGCAATCATGGGCGGATTCCTCAGATTAGGGGCGACTTCCCGGGCCTGCCGCTGAATGAGCCACCTCCTGGAGCAAATCTAATATGGCAGCGGTGATTTTTTCGGAGGCGTGCACCTCGAGATAGCTGGAGCGTGCGCGCCAGGTTTCATAGCCACCAAGCTCATGTTGCCGCGGTGTGGGGAGGTATCCATTATATCCGTTCGCCAGTTCAATAATAAACGTAGGTTTGAGGGGACTTTTTGCCTTAATTTCCAGACCTATCTCGCAGAAAACCTCACACGGAATCGCACCAATACCGAGTTCCCCAACGCGGATGGCTTGAAGCTTAACGCGCACTTTCGGTGGATATTTGGCAAGCAACAGCGTTTCGCGCGCGTAAATCTCGGGTAACGTTTTCAAGACCGGTCCTTTAGCCTGAGCGAGAATTTCCTTGGCGCGCGCAATATCGGCTTCCGAAGGCAGGCGGACACCGAGTTCGATTTCGCGTTCCGCCGCAGCCAAGGGAACGTTATCCCGGTGCTGATTGGCGATCCGCTGATAGGCGGCGAAGACATTGCGCGCCACACTATCGGCTACGATGCGGCACTGCTCATACGGCTCCTTTTTTCCCGGAGCAGGTCCGGCAAAATTAATGTTATTGATGTCGCCACTGGTGCCGTTGCTCATGATACCGACAAAGGGCGGTTTCACTTGCTCGGCGTTCAGGAGTTGCTTAATACGTTCTGCGAAAGCCCCGAAATAATCCGCGGAAAGTCCGGGAACGCCCCCGACGTAATGCAGCGCATAGTTGGCTAGGAACGCAATGGGCCGGCCATCCAGCGCTTGTATACTTAGAAAACCGATCTCAGGATCCGTTGGTCCCGCCGGCTTCAGCAAACCAGGATGCTGGTAACCCGGATTCATGCGCACTTGATCGATCTGTCCAAAAGGATTGGGCTGTATCGTACCCGGTTTCATATACCAGCGGCGATTAAACACCTGACTCGGATCGCGACCAACGCCCCAAGCGACACGGGCCGGCTCCCGCTGCTGATAAGCTTGTTCGACTCCGCGAGCGATTCGCTCCACCAAAAACTCCCGGTACCACTCTACCGGCTCGCTTTGAAATACCCCGGTCAGGGTAACTGCAGAGTGCGTGTGCGTAGCGGCGATTAGTACATTACGGGGCGCAATCCCTATCCGCTTTTGAATGATCTCCTTGGCGCGATCGCAGAGATCGCGGGGCACCATACAAGCATCCACAATGACAAAAACTACCTGCGTCTTACCATCATCGAGGACTAAACATCGCGCGTGTAACGGATCGTATACTTCACTGATTTGCCTGTCTTGCATACCCCCATTGACGGAAACCGGAAATTTTTTGGGGGTTATATCTATTGCGTAAGCGCCCGCGAGCAATTTGCTATTTTTTTGCGCCACGGCATGCCAGCTGGTGCCGTCGGTCGTCAAGCAGAAAATTATCATTAGCAGCGCCATCCAGGAAGTGATAAGCATCGAACGCATGATATTCTCCTAATGTAGCAGGATTCTCCGCAAATTTTGTTGTGCAGCGTGTCTCGATCCTAAGTTAAGAAAGTCATTTCGCGATCCGAGCGCTAAGATAGGCCTCATCCGCCAATACACCACTCCTTATTGCAAGCTAGGCACATGCGGCGACCTCTAGTTTTCGGGATTTGGTGCGTTCAGCTCTGGGTCACGTGTCTGGCGGCGAAGCTCGTCCAGGCGTTGACGTAATCTTTTCACCAATTCCTCAGTGCCTTCTTTGCCGTAGAGGTTATTGCGTTCTTCCGGGTCAGTCTGGAGATCGTAAAGCTCGAATTCTTCAGGGGCCTCGTAATAGTGTATCAGTTTATATCGTTCCGTGCGGATACCACGATGCTTGCGAACGCGATGCGGGCCAGGGTATTCGTAATACTCGTAGAGCCAATCGGTGCGCCAGTCTTTCGGTTCCTGGCCGCGCAGGAGGGGGACGAAACTCCTGCCTTGCATAGAATCCGGTATAGCGACACCCGCTAATTCTAATATCGTCGGTGCGATATCTAAATTCAGTACCATTTTGTCACAGGCAGAGTTCGCGCGGATTAGACGCGGATAGCGTACTAACAAGGGAACGCGGATGCTCGGTTCGTGCATGAAGCGTTTGTCAAAAGCTTGCCATTCTCCGAGAAAGAACCCGTTATCAGAAGTATAGAAAATCGCTGTCTTCTCCAATTGATTCGTCTCTTTCAATGCCTCCAGCACTTTACCGACATTTTCATCAACGGCGACTATCGTCGCGTAATAATCCTTGACGAATTGATCGAGGTTGGGAACATCGGGGAACGAACCGATTCTGTTATCGGCCTCGTGAAAGGCCCGCGGCTTGCCCGGCGAACCGAGGGCGCGAAGATCGTAAGTCGGGGGCTTAGGAATGCTAATATCGCGGAAAAGTGCAGCATGGCGCGGCGCTCGTATCCACGGACGATGGGGCGCCTTAAACCAGAGGAACAAGCAGAATGGCCGTTCGTGCTTCTGTTTCAACCACTGGACCGCTTTCTCGGTGACTATGTCGTCCATGTAACCCTCATAGAGCAGGTCTTTGCCTTGAGTACCTTCAGCGATGCGCGGATTGATATAAGCTCCCTGGCCTTGATAGCCGAAATAGTAGTCCCAAGTGCGATCGCGGAGCGCTCCGGCCACGTGTGATTTTCCGCAGAAGGCGACTAAGTATCCTGCCTGACGCAGGTAATCGGAAAGGATCGGCATATCCGCAGGGATACGGCGGTTTTTATTATCAATCACACCATGCACGTGGGAGTAAACCCCGGTGAGCAAAGTAGCACGGCTCGGCGCACACAGGGAATTGGTTACAAACGCGTTGCGAAACCGCATACCACCCTGGGCAATGGAATCTATATGCGGTGTCTTTAACATGCGATTACCTGCACAGCTAAGAGCATCGGCACGCTGGTCATCGGTCATGAAAATAACAAAATTGGGTCGTTCGGCACCAGCAATAGTGATGCCGTCCGTCAGGCTAACCATCAAGGTAATCAGGCCCGCTAGAGCGATACGCCAGGTCATAGAAAAAGCTCCACTAATCTAAGTGAGGGCTCAGTACTGACACGATCATCATGCAAAGCGCAGGAGCATAAGGATGCTTAGATATAGGTTTGGGTGGTCGGTTTGAAAATCAATTCGGGTACCGAAGCATGAGGAGGGAGTGTGGCAAGGAAAAGGATCGCTTGGGCCACGTCGTGGGGTTTCAAGAGACGCTGGCGGTGCGCGGGAGGTGGTGGATTTGGTCTCAAGTCGAGGATTGGAGTATCCACCTCACCGGGGAATATCGTGGCGACACGAATACCACGCTCCTGCAATTCTGCAGCGAGACAAGTAGCAAGTGCGGCTAAGCCAGCTTTCGCGGCACTATAAGCGGCACCACCTAAGGGTGAAGGGCGTTTTGCGGCGATAGAGCTAACGTTGATGATATAGCCAGTGCCACGGGCCAACATGCTGGGTAGGAGAGCATGAATGCAGTAAAAGGCGCCGTGTAGATTCGTGCGCAGCAAGGCATCCCAGGTTTCCGGAGTCAGGTCGGTAATAGCTCGTTTGGGGAGGTTGGTGCCGGCGTTGTTGATCAGGAAGTCCACATGGTCGAACCAGCTGAGGGCAGCTTGGACCGCTTGGTGAACCTGTTCAGGCTCACCGACGTCGCCAACGGCAAAGTGGCAACGTTCCGGGCCGAGTTCCGTAGCGGCGCGGGCCAGTTTGGCCGCATCTCGGCCCATGAGGAAAACGCGGGCCCCTTCGGCGGCGAAAAGCCGGGCTGTGGCCAGGCCGATACCCGAGCCGCCTCCCGTGATGAACGCCGTTTTGCCTGCCAGTTGTCCCGAAGCCATCGTTGCAGCATCCCAGTTGTCGCAGAGCCGTTGCTATCAGGATACCCAAAACCGTAGAGCTGAATCAAGAGCATTTTCAACAAAAATGGGGCGCGCTCAAGAAGCCAAGAGAAACCAGCAAGCCCACAGGGCCAGGGCCAAGGCCAGCCGTACCAGCAATTGCAGCGCCCACAACCACATCGCACGATTGACAGTCTGGGCAACGGTTTCGAGTGCGGCACGCAGGTGCTCCTCAACCATCTGGCGGGGCCGTACTTTTCTGAAGGTAAGCACCTCGATCAGATTCGCCCAGCGTGTCGCAAGCCAGTACTCCGCTTGGTCGAATTGCTTTTGCAATTCAGGGAGCGGGAGCTCTCCACTGCTAACATACAGGGAAAACGCATCCAGCCCCAGTACCGCTAAGCCAAGGGCCGCCAGTAACAC
>BEIM01000220.1 GCA_002898995.1 bacterium HR36 | reverse complement strand
GCCAACCTGAGACGACGCCTCAACGTTGCATTACTGACAAGCAAGGAACCTTTATCATCCCAGAGAACACGGAGGTTTTGGCGATTCGCGTAGGTTTTACGGAACAACATTCCGGTGAGTACGAAGGGAACCCTTATAAGCAAGTTCGGCATTATTTGACACTGGTAGCGAAATTCGATAAAGTGAGTGAACAGATTTGGCGCATCGAAGAATTGCCGAAGCTACCAATCGGTCTGGCCAGCTTCGGCGCGGCAGCGTTAGGAGACCACATTTACGTTTTCGGTGGGCACTCCGGCCGCGCCCACCAGTATCATGAAGGTAACGTGCATGGGGCGTTATACAGGCTAAATTGGCGTCGCCCGCAGCAATGGGAGCGACTTGGTGATGCCGAGCCTGGTCAAGGATTGGCGTTTTTGGCAGCGCGAGACAAGCTCTACCGCATTGGCGGCATGCGCGCGTTGAATCGGCAAGAGGAAGAAGCCAATCTGGTCTCCTTGAGCACGTTTACCGCTTATGATGTGCGAAACGAAAAATGGGAACCATTGCCACAACTTCCCGAGTCACGTTCTTCGTGCGACGCAGCATTGGTAGGTAGTCGGATTTATGTCTTCGGCGGATGGAAACTAGGACCAGGTGGACGAACCTGGTATGACTACGGCTTGGTTTTCGACCTGGAGAAACCTCAGCAGGGTTGGCAGCGACTGCCCCAACCATTCCGGCGCAGAGCGCTGGCAGTCGTCGCCTGGAAAGAGCAAATCTATGTGCTCGGCGGTCTGCGGGCCGATGGCAAACTTAGTTTGGAAGTAGATATTTTCGACCCGCTAGGCAACAGCTGGCGTAAGGGCCCAGAGTTGCCGGGTCCCGTGCAAAATGGCTTCAGCCCAGCAGTGTGCGTCCATAACGGTGCTCTATACCTCAGTCCAGGAGATGGCAAACTTTATCGTTACCAAAATAACCGGTGGCAGCTCGTTGGTAGTGTCCCGCCTTTCCGAGTTTCACACCGGCTGATATCGCTACCCGACGGCAGGTTGTGCGTGCTCGGCGGCTCCCCCCGCGCACCTAAGCGAAACGCTGCCGAAGATATGCTTTCCCTTGTGCAAGCCATTCGCCTAACTCGCTAAAAGCGTAGCGGCATAAGAGCAGTAAATTGGCCATTTTGCCTTCAACCAACTTATATGGCTACCAACAAACGCATTCGGCATCGTGAAAACCTGTGATAGCGTGCTGATACGGACGGTCGTACCCGCCTCGGAGGCTGAGGCCCGGATATGCCTACGACCACTAAGAGCCTTGTCGCTCCGGTATGCCCTGGTCTAACCGCTACTCGGCGGGCAGTATGCGGATGGCCCAGGAAGCGGCAGCGCCTGTGCCATCCGCCGCTAGCGCCGTTGCATAACATACGGCCGCATTTGCAGTATTTTGCGCTTTCAACTGAACCGTAAACACTTCCCGCACCCTTGGGCCGAGATGGCCGAGCGCCCAACTAATTTCCTGGCCGCGGACTTGCCCTGCGGGTTGGATGGTTTCCGCGCGAATAGGCTTGGGCAAGTGCAACACGAGCTCTACGTCCTGCAGGCTTACCTCGGCAGAATTGCTGAGGACAATGCGCAGCTGGCCGGGTTGTGTCATGTTGAGTTGTCGGGGCCCCTGGATTTCCAGGCGCAAGGATTGCTGGTGAAGACGGGATTCAGCATCGGGAGCCTGCCCTTTCGGCGGCAACGGCGGGGGCGGCACTGGCGGCGCGTCGCTGGGCACTTTGCGTGGCGGGGGAATTAATTGGTCGGGCGGAGATTCGTCAGGAGGAACTTTTGGGCTGCCCTGCAGCCGTGGCATCGGAGCTTGTTCGTAGGAAGAAATGTCCGGGGAGACGGCATAGTCCCCAGGAAAAGGAGGTGCGTAAGCGCCTGGAGAGTAGGAAGCGTAGGGGACAGGTCCCGCCCAAGCAGGGGCATAAGGCCAGCCAGGCCAGTAGCCGTGGCCATAGGTCTTGGCGCCAGGAGGCGCCCCCAGGTACACGTAGCAATTGTGGTAATGGTACCAGCCCCAACAATGGCATCCCTGGTTGGCGCATAACACGCCCAGCAGCCCCAACATGCTGAGTCGGAAATCCTTAGAGCACATCTTGTGAATCCTCCGTGTTTCGCTAGGTGGTATCGGCAATGCCGCAGGCAGTCGGTCAAAGGAATCGCGCGCCGAACGGCGCTTTGCAGGTCGGAGCTTACGCGTTGTGACGATGGCAAAGCCAACGTTGTAATTTTGCTCTCCCTAAGGTCGGCAAACTCGATACGCCTGTTCCCAAAAGAGAACAGCGAACCAGTGATCAAATAAGTTCGGAATCGCATTTCTTGCCAGCACGTTCTATCTTGGAACCAAAGATCGCGGAGTCAGAAAGCATGGCCCTGATTACCTGGGTGGAAGACGATACTGGCGTGCAGGAATTGCTGCGCAAGCTCTTTGAGCACTGGCATATTCCAGCGCAGGGAGCAGCAGATGCCGAAGGAGCTTGGCGACTGTTCCATGAGCGTCCCACCCCGATCGTGTTGGTGGATTTGATTCTGCCTGGTCGGGGCGGCTTCTGGTTTATCGAGCAAATACGTCTGGAATGGCCCGAGACAACCTGCCTGGTTATGTCGGGCAGTGCGGATAAGGAAACGTTGCTACGCTGCATGCGTTTAGGGGTGCTGCGGTATTTCACCAAGCCACTGGACATAGAGGACTTGCATGGTGTCTTGGAGCAGCAAATTCAGCTGGTTCGCGAGCGGCGTGCCAGTGTGCGTCATGTGCACGATTTGCAGCAGCGTCTGCGGCAAAGTGCGCGCCGGCAAGCGGAGAAAATCGCGCAGGCCTCCGAATCCCTGCTAGTCGCCCTAAGCTTGCACGACCCGATTACGGCGGCACACTGCCGGCGGGTTTGCCAATACGCTCGCGCCTTCGGTCGCTTTTTACGTTTGCCCGCCGCTCACCTGGTGGCACTCGATTTGGCCGCTCGGTTTCACGACCTAGGTAAAATGGGAATTCCGTCTCCGTTGCTGTACCATCCTGGGCCATTAGAGGAAACAGAATGGTCTCTGGTTCGGCAGCATCCCGTTTGGAGCGAACAAATCGTTCGTCCGCTGGTCAGGCACTCGCTGGTCCTGCAGGCTATTCGCCATCACCACGAACGCTGGGACGGCAAAGGTTATCCCGACGGTTTGGCAGAGGGCCGCATTCCGCTACTGGCCAGGATTCTCGCGCTCCTGGATGCTTACGACGCCATCACCAGCGTGCGCCCGTATCGCAGCCCCAGGGACTGGGCGGCTGCCTGTGCGGAACTGGAAAGCCATGCGGGTACGCAGTTCGATCCGCAGCTCACTCAAACGTTCGTCCGTCTGGTACGACGCCGATCTGAATGGTTCGTCCCGGAACCGCCTTCGCCGCGCAAAGCAGCACTGCCGACATGGGCCGAAACTTCCCTCATTAAGCATAACGATACTAGTGCGGCAAGCGAAAGTATTAGCGCCAGGGAAGGCTGACCTTCCCGAAAACAACCAAATCCGCTATGAGGCTCAGCTGAGCCTCGGCTGCGGATAACTCAGAGGATTACTGGCGAGGAGATAGGCGCACAAGGTGCAATTCTGCTAGCCAGCCACGCAAGGAGGCAACATGGCTCGCTTAGCCATAGCCCTGGTGTTTCTAATCTGCGTGATCTGCTTGCTTGGCCAGACACTCCAGGTGCACCGCGATGGCTTTGAAGGGACGGCGACTTCCTGGCAGAAAGGTTCTGCCAACGTGACGCACCGCGAGTTAGCACACGAATTGACTACCCAGACTGCACACTCTGGCCGACAATCGGAGCACATTCGTCTGCATGCGGAGCAAGGCACGTTTATCCATTATTACTATCCCATCGGCAAAGCGGTGTTACTCAACGAGTTGACGCTGAGTGTCTGGGTGAAGGCGAACCGACCGGGGATGCAATTGCTCGCTCGCCTGGTTCTGCCCCGCGAGCGTGATCCGCAGAATCTCGATCGGCCAGTGACCGCACTCCTGCGTGGCGACACCTATGAATTGGTCGGCCGCTGGCAACGTTTGGAATTGCGTCAGGTGGTGCAGCGGGTACGTGAAGCGCAGATGTTGCTGCGCCAGGAACTGCAACGCGAAGTCAATTTTGCAGAGGCTTATGTAGACCAGGTTGTGCTCAACGTGTACGCTGGGCCAGGATTACACGAGATTTGGATAGACGACCTGGAGGCAGGGCCGATCTCGGGCGAGAGTTTCCGTCCTGTGCCCGATCCTGCCCCTGCGGGCGGCGAAACTCCTGCGGTTCCCACAAGCCGTTTGCGTGCCCCCAAGCGAGTAGAGGTGCAGCAGGAGCAGATTCGCATCAATGGTCAGGCCAGACTGTTGCGGCTGATTCGCGATGCGGGCACGCCACTGCACGTGCTCCGCGATGCCGGTTTCCAGTGCCTGGCAGTACCGGCCGACGTTCCGGAGTCTCGTCTTCGCGAGGCGACCCAACTGGGATTCCTACTGCTGCCTGGTTGGCCGGACTTGGCTGATCGCGTAAAGACGGAGACCAATCTGGCAACCACTCTGGCCCGGCAGCTCGAGCGTTTCCCAGCTGCCGAAGATGTTTGTGCTTGGCATCTCGGAAGCGGTTGGGCCGCGGAAAACCTGGAAGCTTTGCGCTCCGTGATGCTTGACCTGCGAAAGCGAACTCGCACTCCTTTCTTCCTCGAAGCCTGGGATGGTTTACGAGGATATTCCCGGCAAGTGGATTTGCTTGGCACCTATCGCTGGCCGCTTCATACTGGCCTGGAAATGCGCGATTACCATACGTGGCTAGTGCAGCGCCGCCGGCTCGCGGACCCAGGCACCTGCATGCTTACCTGGATCCAGACCCACACGCCCAACTGGATGCGCGAGCAATTCGCAGCGAGTCCGAGCTTGAAGACACTCGATGCCGAACATATCCGCTTGCTCACTTGGCTGGCGCTGGCTGCGGGTTATCGCGGGTTGGGGTTTTGGGCTGACGAGACCTTTGCCGACCCCGCTCTGGCCCGCGCTCGGCTCTTGCAACTGGCTATCCTGAATCTCGAACTGGATATGGTGGAACCGTTCCTGGCCACGGCACGCGAATCTTTCATTTTGCCGGAACGCCTGCCGGGGATTCTCACTGCCGTATTACGCAGCGATACGGGCTTGCTCGCGTTGGTCGCCTGGACCGGCCCTGGCTCGCAGTTTGTTCCCGGGCAAGCGCCTCACCAGCCCCTCGAAATCATCATCCCCATGGTGCCAGAAGACGCCCAAGCCTGGGAAGTGACCGCAGGACAGGTGCGGGCGCTACGCACCGAGCGGGTTGGTGGCGGATGCAAAGTTACCATTCCTGACTTCGCTCTCGCCACCACGCTCGTTTTCACGTCGGACTTGCGCACCATCGAGAAACTCCAATCGGCGGTCATTCGCTATCGGCACCTGGCTGCCCAGTGGGCCTACGATTTCGGCATCGAACAACTCGCTCGGACTGAACAGACGGTGGCCCGCCTGCAACTACTGCAAACTAGCGACAGCGTAGCCCGGCTCTATTTGGATGAAGCCCGCCGGCACCTCGAACGGGCCCGCACTGCTCTCCTTCGCGCCAGCCAACTCGACTATCGCGACGCCTGGTTGGAAAGCCAGCTGGCCCTCCACTGGCTCCGCATTGTGCGCCGCCGACTTTGGGAACAAGCTGTCCGCCTCCTGGATTCGCCTGTTTGTCTGCCCTATGCTGTCGCTTTTGATACTTTGCCGGAATTCTGGCAGGCAGTGGCAGAAATCCGGCGGGCCCGCGTCGGCCCCAATGTGCTCGACGTTGGCGGCTTTGAATCGCCAGGCGAGCCAGCGCTTGCAGTTTGGCAATTACACCGCGATACTCTCGATGCTGTTGACCTGAAAGCGGAACGTTCTAGCGAACAACCTAAAGAAGGTCGCTATTGCCTATTGCTGGAAGTCCAGCCGCGCAATCCTGCCCAAGTCCCGGCCGCACTCGAACGCACGTACTTGGCGGCAGTCAGCCGACCAGTCTCACTCACCCCAGGAAGCTGGGTTCGCATCAGTGTCTGGTTGCGTATCCCGGAACCGATCCGCGCCAGTGTGGATGGCGTGGTGCTGTACGATTCGGTTGGCGGCGAACCCCTGGCAGTGCGCCTCACGAGCGCTACGCCCTGGCGGAAGATTACGCTTTTTCGCCAGGTACCCCCCACAGGAACTATCTCGGTTACGCTTGCCCTGACGGGTATTGGCCGCGTGTATGCCGATGACTTTCGCATCGAGCCCCTGTTTCCCAGCT
>BEIM01000219.1 GCA_002898995.1 bacterium HR36 | reverse complement strand
AACGCATCTACCTGCACTGAATGATCAATAACCAACTCGGCGGGTTGCAACGGATTAACGCGGCGAGGGTCGCCGCCGAGACGCTGAACCGCCTCACGCATGGCCGCCAGGTCCACCACCGCAGGCACACCGGTAAAATCCTGAAGTAGCACGCGAGCGGGTGTGAAGGCAATCTCGGTTTGTGGTGCGGCCAACGGATCCCACTGCGCCACCGCAGCGATGTCCTCAGCACATACGGTAGTACCGTCCTCGTGGCGCAGCAGGTTCTCCAGCAGAATCTTCAAGCTGATCGGCAGCCGTGCCACTTCGGGATAGACTCGTTCCACTGCCGCCAGTTTGCAAATACGGTATTCCCGGTCGCGCACACGCAAAGTGCCGCAAGCGTGAAAGCTATCATGCATGGCTGTGGCTCTCCTGCTTGACTGCACGAGCCCGCCGGCACGTGTTGGCCAGCGAGCCTTGGGCCAGTTTACAGGACTGGCGCAGTGCCAGACATCCCGATAATTGTCCCTTGTACATCGTAAGAATTGTGCTTACTTTACGAAGAGCTTTCCCGCGTGATAAGCCGCATAGAGCTTAGGAGTGCACCATGACGAATGGGTCCGCAAGTGGAATTGACCAACGGAGCCGGCGCGAGTTTCTCGGTAATAGCGCGAGCGTTTTGTGGGCGCTTGCAGTATCCAAGCCGGCATCTGCGATAGCGCGGGACGAAGTGGCCCGAGAAGCATACGGTAAGTGTGGGATGGTGGTCAGTGTATCTGAGCCTGCGACACGCGTGGGCATCGAACTCCTTCGCGCTGGGGGTAATGCCGTGGATGCTGCGGTAGGGGTGGCCTTTGTCCTCGCTGTTACTTATCCGCCCGCGGGTAACATTGGCGGTGGCGGTTTTATGAATGTGTTTGTGCCGCCACCCTTGCGACCACGATTCCCCAAGCTGACCCAGCCAGCCATCGTCGTGGATTACCGCGAAACGGCACCGCGGAAAGCCCACAAGGAAATGTTTCGCCCGGACGATTCGCCCCACCAGCACAAAGCTGTCGGAGTACCTGGGACAGTAGCCGGTCTGGCACTGGCGCATCACATGTTCGGCAAACTCCCGTGGCGGCAACTCCTCGAGCCGGCCATAGCTCTTGCGAAGGAGGGTTTTGCCGTGGATGCTTCACTGGCCAGTTCCCTCAACAATGTCCTCATGCAAAGCCGAGCCTTTGCTGAATTCCAGCGCGTGTTCGCTCCGCCCGATGGCCAGCGCTGGAAAGCGGGTGATACCTTGCGCCAACCCGATCTCGCCTGGAGTCTGCGCCAGATCGCTCAAGGCGGTGCGGAAGCCTTCTATCGTGGAGCTATTGCCGATAAACTTGTCGCGGAAATGCAACGAGGGGGTCGCTGGATTACCCACGAAGATTTGCGGGCCTATCGTGCTAAAACCCGTTCCCCGATCACTTTCCCTTTCGCTGGTTGCACCCTTTATAGTTGCCCGCCCGCCAGTTCAGGAGGAATCACCCTGAGCTTGATCCTGCGGCAAATGGAATGTTTTCCCTTTCGGGAATGGGGGCGTTGGCATGTCCGCACTCTCCACGTCCTGGTGGAGGCCATGCGCCGCGCCTATGCCGAACGTGCCCGCTGGCTGGGTGACCCGGATTTCGTTAAGATTCCTGACCAGTTGCTCGACCCCGAATACGCCCGCCGACTGGCGGGGAGTATTCGTCTGGACCGCGCATCGTCCAGCCAGGACATTGCTCCCTGGATAGCTTTGCCTCCTGAAGGCAACGAAACTACGCATTTTTCTGTGGTGGACGGCGACGGTCTGGCGGTGGCCAATACCTACACGCTTGAACATAGCTACGGTTCACGCATAGTCGTGCAGGGCGCAGGATTTTTATTGAACAACGAAATGACCGACTTCAATTGGTTCCCAGGCCACACTACTGCCAGCGGCCTAATTGGCACGCCACCTAACCTGATCGCCCCAGGCAAACGTATGCTTTCGTCCATGACTCCTACGATTGCCGTTAGCCAGGGCCGCGCAGTCCTGATCACGGGAAGCCCAGGCGGGCGCACGATTATCAACACGGTCGCCCAGATAGTACTGAATCGTCTGGCGTTTATTCTGCCGCCTCGGGTCTGTGTGGACTTACCTCGGCTGCACCACCAGTGGTTTCCCGACGAAGCGCGCTGCGAACCTGGCCGGCCGCTAACCGATTCCTTGCTGCATCAGTTGCGCCAATTGGGACACCGTGTAGTGCGCGCCGGCCGACAAGGCGATGCTCACTCCATCTTTTACGAAGCCGATCGCGGTGCGTACTGTGCCATTGCAGACGCCCGCATCTCGGGCGCGGCAGCCGCGGTCTAGAGTTACTTGTGCTCAGGCTCGGCGGCAGACGGCGTGCGCGGGTAGCCAAGTCCGTGCTTGTTTGACCCTGTTTGGGCAGCATAACCCTTAAGACGTAGCTCCGGCTGGGCGAGCAACTTTAGCACCCCTCGACCAGCGCTTTGGTCGTAACGATCCGCCCTTCTGGACCACATTTGCGGCCTGATTCTATCGTGTTTGGGCCGTTGGCAATTTAGCTGCCGACCCCAATACTGCTTCCTGAACAGTTCCCTGATTTGTCATTTTTTATCGTCATGCGGCGTTAATTTAGTAAAGAGCACGTATCTCCCAGGATCCAGTTCTTTGGTGCGGGATACTTCTAGGCTCTGATTTCCTTAGGAGGCCCGGCTTATGTACTTCCTCGTCGCTTACGACATTGCGGACCCTCGGCGATTGCAGCGAGTAGCGCGGTTTATGGAACGCCGCGCTTTACGGTGTCAGAAATCGGTCTTCTTGTACCAGGGCGA
Organism: bacterium HR36; assembly: GCA_002898995.1. GTDB lineage: Bacteria > Planctomycetota > Planctomycetia > Gemmatales > HRBIN36 > HRBIN36. The sequence continues at coordinate 3,478 of BEIM01000219.1, read as the reverse complement.
TCTCCAGGGCGTGGATCGCATGCTGAATGAAGTGGTGCGCCTGCTAAATGTGCAGGAGGACATCGTTCAGGTTTGGCAGCTAGCCAGAGGACAGCCCCTAAAAGGTTGGTATCGCGGCCAACCTATGCCGCTCGACCCTGCCAGCTGCGTGCTCAGTCCTAACCGCATGGTACTAGTGGAAAAACCCGAACGCTCTCAGGAGTAGCCCCATGTACCGTCTCCCAGTCCCCTACGCGATTCCTTCTAAGTTCTCAGGAAACTTCCAACTATCGGGGAGCAACTATTGCCATTTCCTGAGCACCTCGAGGGTTGCTTGCTATTCCCGTCAAAATGCTGTCACATTTCGCACGCTCGGCTCGTTATTGTTTTTAGAGGAAACACCTGCTGCTTTTCTAAGAGGAAAGGAAATCCACGATGAGCCAAAGCCAATCCGCTTCCCAACCTGTGATTGAAGTGTTGCCTCGTGTCTTCAACGTCGCTCCACGTGCCGCCAACGCTCTTGAAGACTTGCAGGCTGAACTCTATCAAGAGGTGCGTCAGCATGGACGGCCTGTCCAACAATTGCTCACCGCTTTACTTGACCGCCGGAACTTATACGCGGCCTGGCGCTTTGTCCGCGCCAACGACGGCGCGGATACTCCTGGCGTGGACGGCATGATTTGCAGGAATCTGGAGAACGGCGACGGCAGAAGTGACTCCATCTCGCGTCTGCTCAACCAGATCAGTCAAGATATTCTCGCCGGCCACTATGAGCCCCAACCTCCTCGTTGGGTGGAAGTGCCTAAACCTTCGGGCGGAACTCGGCGCCTGGGTATCTTAACCGTCCGCGATCGAATCGTCCATGCTGCGCTGAAGCAAGTTCTTGAGCCTATCTTAGAACCTATCTTCCTTCCCTCCAGTTTTGGTTTTCGCCCGGGCCGCGACGTCGCCGGCGCCCTGTACGCTGCCGTCAACTGGATGAAAATGGGTCAGGATGGCCAACTCGTTTTTCCTTATGCTCTCCATCTCGACGTGGATGACTGTTTTGACACCATTGACCACGATCATTTGTTGCAGAGCTTATCCGAACACGTAGCGGATGAAATGGTTCTCTCGCTGATTCGCAAGCTTTTGCACCGCACGGGTCGCACTGTTCGGCACTGGTTCCGTTCGCGTTATGTAGGGCTGCTGCAAGGTTCGCCACTTTCTCCCTTATTGTGTAACCTGGCGCTGCACCGTCTCGATTTGGAAATGAAGCGCATGCGCAGCGCCACCCAAGGCGGCATCGCGTATTACCGTTATGCCGATGACATTCTTATCCTGGCACGCAGCGAAGACTTGGCTCGCCAGGCCTTCTATTGCGCCCGCGATGTCTTGGCCGAGATGCGACAACGCTTCGGCACCCGAAAACCCCCAGTGGTGTCTTTGCTTCAAGGCGTGGATTGGCTTGGTGTACGCTTGCGGGTTACCACCAATCGTTGGACCGGCCAACTTGAAGCCGGCTATGTCGTCCCCGATGACACGGTGCAGGCCATGATCCAGCGCCTCACCGAAATGACCACGCCTCCCAGTTCCAAGCTTTCCGAGCAAACTTTTGATCTCGGTCAATGGATCCTTTCCATCAATGCCCAACTCCGCGGCTGGTATCAAAGTTTCCAGTACGCCGACAACATTTACGAAGTCGCGCGCACCCTGGATGACCACGTCTCCCGCCGGTTCGAAGAAGTGCTCATGGCCGTCACCGGCAAGAGCAGGCACCAGGTGCGCAATATGTATATCGCTCGTCTGTCACGCGGCTTCCGCACCTGGCAAGTAGATGGCCGCACGCTCATTGTCCTTTCTGCCGAACCTCCTCGCAGGCCTCAGCGCATTGCCCAGCGCCCGGCTTGGATGCGACCTGTCCAACCCGCACCAGGTACGCCTCCCGTCAATATGCCCCCCGGCACGGTCGCCATTTTCCCGAATCCTGCTGCCTTGCCTCAGCCAACTTCTCCGCCATTTCAGTCCCCCGATAACCTACAAGCTCCCCCTCATTCCCAGAGCCCACCAGCCCCTCACCATGTTCCTCCGGCTCAGCCCACCACTCAATGACCGGCCTCATGACTGGGAGCCGCTGCTATGACAAAACGAATAACGTATATTCAGACCCCTACCGCTTATGTCGTCGGGCCAGGCAAACTCAAGGTCATCAACGGTCGTCTGGCCTTTACCACCGGCAATGGTGCCCCAATTCGCCTCGATCTCGACGCCCTTCGCTCTATTTACTGCTATGGCCCCGTTGGCGTCACTGATGAGGCCATGCAACTTCTCCTGCAGCATCGCATTGACGTGGTTTGGCTTACTCCAGCCGGCAATCATTGCTTGGGGGGACTCATGCGCCTCGATTCCAGTACCGTGAGCCTACGCGTCCTGCAACACCGTGTCCTCGCCCATCCCCCTGCGCGGCTGGAACTCGCTCGTGCTATTGTCGCCGCCAAAATCGACTCGCAACTCAAAGCTGCCCGCCATTATCAACGGCAGGGTCTGGCCATCGCCGGCAAATTCTTAGACCAATTCCAGACCATTCTCCAAACCCTGCCCTCTGTCCATTCCCTTGACAGCCTCCGCGGCTTTGAGGGCCAGGCCTCCGCGCTCTGGTACGAACTCTTTGCCCAACTTCTTGTCCCTCCCTGGTCCTTTTCCGGCAGGCAGCGCCGACCCCCTACCGACCCTGTCAACGCTCTCCTGAGCCTGGGGTACACCATGCTTTTCTGCCGTGCCCAGGCGGCCGCAGCAGCTCGCGGTTTCGAGGTTGCCCTTGGCGCTCTCCATGATTTCCGGCCGGGCCGGCCTTCATTCGCTTGCGATCTTGTCGAACCGTTTCGCGTCCCTGCAGTGGATCGCTGGGTTATTACCCTGTGCAATCAGCACCGCGTTCAACCGCACCACTTCCAACATACTCCCCAAGGTGTCCGCTTGATTCCTGAAATCTTTCCCCGTATTATCGGCTCATGGGATCAGCATTATCGCTCCGCAAACCTTCAACGCTCTTTGGAAAAGTGCATCGACGAATGCGTCTCCATCATGAAAGCGTGGGCACCCCGTTTGCCTGAACCCCTGCCAGACCCCTCTTTGGTGCCCCCGGCAGGCGACGACGCATCCGCCTCACCAGCCACGACTTAAATGCACCCACACCTCTATTGCGACTCCGTCTCAACTATGTTGCTGCGTCTTTTCGGTAGCCCCCAGGCGTCACCGAACCCCAAACCTTTCACATCTCTGCTCTTGCGACTTCCACCATCTCAACTTAGACCCCGACCAATAGGGGATTGAAACTTTAGAATCTTTCCAAGAAAACTAGCTGTTGACGAGTATCTCAACTTAGACCCCGACCAATAGGGGATTGAAACACGGATATTCTTGCCGGGAACTCCTTGAGCATCGCGAATCTCAACTTAGACCCCGACCAATAGGGGATTGAAACTATAAGGTTGTTAATCCGCCCTTCTAACTCTTTCAA
>BEIM01000218.1 GCA_002898995.1 bacterium HR36 | reverse complement strand
CAGCATTTGCAGGCGATGTGGGGGCCGGAACGCTAGGGACGCGACGTTCTGAAGTACGAGAGCAGCAAGCTACTGGGCCGGGTAATTGTAGCGTCCGCCGCGGTATGTATCGTCAATCCGTTTCATCTGCACGTATTCGATCCTACCGCGTTGTTTTTCCCCGAAACTGCGGCGATGTTGCAAAGGAGCAGTCCGCAGGCCGCCCGCCTGGGAGTGTCGCCATTCAGCGCCGCTTACTTCACAGATCCAGAGGGCCGTGGCACTGCTTTGAACGTAGGAGAGTGGGCTTATTTCGCCCTGGTGCTCGCGGCAGGCGTTGGTTGGTGGCTAGGTCAGAAGCATTGGCGGTGGTCGTGGTTTTTGCTCACCATATTGGGTTTTGGCCTGTCGGCGTATTTGGCTAAGTACACGGCCTGGTTCGTTATCCTGGCTTTGCCGGGAACCTGGGCGAACTGGAGTTCCTATTTGACAGAGCGTTTCGGACACAAGCCGCGCACCACTCGCCGTGCGCTCCTGTGGACACAACTGGGGCGACTGGCGGCAGTGGCCATGCTTTTGGCTCTCATGGCGCTGACACTGTGGCCCCGCGTGGATACTGGCACAGCCTGGGGCTGGTTGACGCGTCGGGGTTGGGGATTCTCTTTGTGGGAAGACGAAAGTTTGCACGAGGCAGCTCGAACGGCCGCGGAGTGGTTTCGTGCGGGGCATCTATCCGGCCGGGGACTGCACTTGGCCTGGGTCAGTGCCGGGCCATATTGGGCTTACCATCAGCAAGGGTCGGTCTGGCTGGATTTGCGCGCCGGCTTATTCACTCGCCAGGCGGTCAGCGACTTCCTCGACATATTGCAGGCGCTGGAAAAAACGGGGACGCCTGAAGGTCAGGCGCAGCGGCGACGCTGGCAGGAACTTTTGCGGCACTACGATGTCAGTCATATCATCGTGCACATTGACCACACAGTTTCACGCGTGGACGCGAGCAAGCGGCGGGTTCAGGTGCCGTTGTTACCTCTGCTCCTAGCTGACCGCGACGAACGGGGGCAGCCTGTTTGGGAGTTGCTCGATTATGTGGATGGCCAAACTTTTCTTCTGGCCTGGAGAGGCTCTGCTCATTGGCCGCGTATCGCGCAGTTGCGTTTTTCGGCGCTCAAGCGCTGGCAACGCGAGGAAACGCAAGTGGAAACAAGCGCCACGGTCAGTCAGGAAACGGGATACTGGCAGACGCTGCGGATTTATCTAAGGGGTCAGCCGCTCCAACCACCGCTAAGCACCACAGCAGCGCGCTGGGCCTTCGGTGTCGTCCACGACTTTCGGCAACGCTTCGCCTTGCCGCGGCAACAGGCGGAGGGGCTGCTGCTAGTGACGCAATCGGCCGGCTGGCTCGGTTTACTGGCGAGTGAGGGCGTGCTCGCGACCGCACTGCGGATGGGAACGGTTTTAGGAGAAGGCTGGCCCACTTTGCCGCGCTGGCCTCGCTTGGCTTATGAAACGGATGCCTTGCTCTGGCTGGCTTGGCGCTGGGCTCGCCAAGGTGTGTTGCGGTCGCCCCGCCACCCTCTAGTTTGGGGCGTGTGTTATGATGTGGGCAACTTCCTCGACGCCCACGAAGCCCTGTTTTGCGAGGGACTGCGCCATGAGGCCCGCGTCTTAGCTCGGATGTTCCTGCTACGCCAGGTGACACGGTTGCAGCCCGACTTAGCCAACGCCCAGCTGGAATTGGCCCGCCGCTATTTAGAGCGTGGTTGCGATGACCTGGCACTGATGACGGCGGAGCAATTCTTGCAATTGTCCGCGGCAGGTTCGGCCGACGATCCGCCTCCGCAGAGCCGCCTCCAGGAGCATCTGGGAATGCCCTTGGACCAGTTGCGTCAGCGTGTGGCGGAGGCGCGGAGCCGATTCGAGACGCTGGAGAATGTTTTCCTGCAGCCCACGGTCATCCAAGCGCGCTCCGCCGAAGCCTTGGCCCGTGCTCGGGAAATGTGGCAATCCCGACTAGCGGGTTTGGCGCTGAGTTTGCTGCAACTGATGACGCGTTCGCTTTCGCTCCGCCAACCTGAATTTGCCGAAGCTGTCCGCTTGCTCGCCGACATTTATGTGCAAACTGGCGATGCGATAAGTTTGCATCGGCTGCTGGAACAAAGCTGGGCGCAAGCAATCCTGGGTCCAGAACGTTACCAACTGCTGCGGGCTCTGACGGCTGGAGCATTGGGCGAGCCGCAAATGGAAAGCCACTATCGCCGCCAGCTGGAAGAACGGTTGCAACAAACGGCGGCGCGCCATTTCTTGCAGGGAGCGACGCAGCTTGCTCTGGGAGGGGATATTGGCCCCGCTGGTAGCTTCTTTCACGGTCTGTTTCTTCAGCAACAGGCGCTGACTCGTTCGCGCGAGCGCTTGCTCAATCTGTTGGCTATCGCTTCGGCCGATCTGGAATCTGGCCGACTGGGGGACGCCCGGCTTGTGTTGCAACAGATAATCCAACTGGCACCACAGGAACCTTTTGCTGCCTTGGCCGCACACTATCTCCGTCTGCTTCCCGAAGATTGAAGGGGCTTGCCCGTCCGTCCAAGGCTCGTTCTACTGGTGCGGGTTTTCCGTCTAGCGAAGGACATTCCTTCGCTGTAGAATGCGATTTATGCGGCAAGTAAGCCCGAGCAGGGTAGGGGAGTACCTATGACACACAGCGAGAATCTGCGACCCGCGCCTGCATCCGTCCCAGCTTTCGATGCGGCGTCGCCCATTCCCCATAAAGGTTTATGGGGCCGGATGCGTGCGGTTGTCAAGACGCATCCGCGCGGCTTATTTCTGCTGTTTTTCGTAGAGATGTGGGAGCGCTTCAGTTATTACGGCATGCGCGCCATCCTGGTGCCCTACTTGATTACGCTCACCATGGCGCAGGCGCAATTTGGCACGTTCTGGGGCCCAGCAGCATACGTCGGGCACGCGGTGAGCAACCCGGGTTTGGGTCTAGTAAGTGGCGCGGGCGCGCTAGTTGGCTACGACAAACTCCGCCAGGACATTGAGACCGCTGCTAACCCCGGGCGCGGTTGGGCCGAAGGCGACGCCAATTTGCTTTACGGCTGGTACACTGGGCTGGCGTATTTGCTCCCGTTGATCGGGGGCTATGTCGCGGACAAGTTATTGGGGACGCATCGCTCGGTACTGGTCGGCGGCATCGTCATCGCCTTAGGCCATATCGTTTTGGCCATTTCCGGCCTGGGCGACCTGGCGCATTCGCAACTGGGCATGAGCACGTTCATTACAGGCCTGGCGCTGATCGTTATCGGCACCGGTTATTTCAAGCCGTGCGTCTCGGTCATGGTGAGCCAGCTATATCCGCAAGAGGATCCCCGCCGAGACAGCGCGTTTACCATCTTTTACATGGGAATCAACCTGGGAGCGTTACTGTGCAATTATGTTGCTGGGACGCTGGGAGAGAAAGTCGGGTGGCATTGGGGATTCGGTGCGGCGGCGGTGGGCATGCTCGCGGGTTTGACGCTGTATATATGGGGTCGGCCGCGGTACTTGCGGGGCATTGGTCTGCCTCCGGCGCAGTTTTCGCAAGCCGGCTACGCTTTAGTCCAGGTACCCCTGGCCTTATTGCTAGCCGCCAGTGTCGGCGCGTTTTATCACGTGGGGGGATTCGGTTGGCTCGTTCAAGCCATCAAATCGGTCTGGGCGATTCCCGGGTGGCGTTGGCTGATCCTCGCAGGTACTGGGCTGGCAGTAACCGGTGGTTCTGCTTGGCTGATCGCCATTCAACGTCCCGGAGAGCGCGGGCTGACCGCGAGTATTCTCATCTTCATGTTGTTCAACGCGGTATTCTGGGTCGGTTTCGAACAAGCGGGCTCGACGCTCAATGTCTTCGCGCAGCGCTCGACCGACCGTCGGATTCCTTTGGGTCCGCTGGCACCACTATTCGGAGCGGCGGAGTGGGAAATGCCCTTCACGTGGTTCCAGTCCCTCAACCCGTTTCTGATCTTAGCCTTAGCTCCTGTCTTTGCCGGGATGTGGTCCGCTCTGGAAAGACGTGGCTGGAATCCGACGCAGCCGATGAAGATTTTCTGGGGTCTGGTTCTGCTGGGTGTGGGCTATGTCTTCATCGTCGTTGGGGCTTACCTAAACAACAAACATGGCATGCCTGTGTCCATGTTCTGGTTGACAGCTATGTATGTGTTCCACACACTCGGCGAGTTGTGCTTATCGCCGACCGGTCTGGCATACGTGACCCGCGCCGCCCCCGCACGTTACGTCTCGCTGCTGATGGGAATTTGGTTCATTTCCAGCTTTCTCGCCAATTTAGGTGGCGGAATTATCGCTAGTTACGTCCAAGAGGTAGAAAGTGGTAAAATTAAGCTCCCCTGGCAGCTTTACGGTTATGAGCTGGGTGGCCGTGCGGATTATTTCGCCATGTTTGCCGTCGGGTCTTTCGCTGCCGCGCTGGTAATCCTGGTGTTTACCCCTGTCTTCAAACGCTATCTCGGCGTCAAGGAATAACCGATTCTCTCGCAACTTCGCTGAGTCCATACGCTCCCTGGAGCAAGGAGACTGGCTATGCAGGAAGGGAGGACACTTGCTTCGGCCGGCACCGCCACCTCGCCGGCAACCGAAGATTTGAACGTTTACCGCATGTCCACGTTGCAATTGGACCGGGCTTTGCGCTACCTGCCCAGCATCAAACGCGGCTTGATTGACTTTCTGAAACGACCAGCCCGTTCCATCATCGTGGAGTTTCCAGTGGAAATGGAAGACGGCTCCGTGCAAACATTCACGGGCTATCGTGTCTTGCACAGTCGGGTCCGTGGCCCAGGGAAAGGCGGTATTCGATACCATCCCGATGTCAATCTAGATGAAGTGCGGGCACTGGCTGCCTGGATGACCTGGAAGTGTGCGGTTGCGGATATTCCATACGGCGGAGCGAAAGGAGGCGTGGCTTGCGACCCCAAAAAATTGAGCGAAACTGTCTTGCGGCGGATCACCCGCCGGTACATTGCCGAATTGGGCGACAATATTGGCCCGTTCGAGGACATTCCCGCCCCCGACATGTACACCGACGCGAAAACTATGGCCTGGGTGTATGACACGTACCAGATGATGCATCCTGGCCGGAACAATCTGCCCGTGGTAACGGGCAAACCTGTAGATTTAGGCGGCTCCCTGGGCCGGCGGGAGGCTACAGCGCGCGGTTGCCTGTTTGCTGTGCAGCGGGCCCTCAGCCGAGGTCTTTTGCCCGGACTCTCCTCCGTCAAAGACGCCACAGTGGTAGTCCAAGGTTTCGGCAATGTCGGCGGCATTGCCGCGCAACTCTTCCATGAGGCCGGCGCTCGCGTCATCGCGGTCAGCGATTCGACGGGCGGCATCGTCAATGAGAGTGGTCTCGACCCGAATGCAGTGGCGCGGCATAAAGAGAAAACAAAGAGCGTTCAAGGTTTTCCTGGGGCGCGCAACATCACCAACGCGGAACTGCTCGCTTGGCCTTGCGATATTCTCATTCCCGCGGCCATGGAATGTCAGCTGCGCGGCGACAACGCAGAAAAAGTGCGGGCGCGATTGATTGCAGAAGCCGCGAACGGTCCGACCACACCTGCCGCCGACGACATCCTCTTCGCCCGCGGCATCCCCGTTCTGCCTGACATCCTCGCCAATGCCGGCGGGGTCACAGTTAGCTACTTTGAATGGGTGCAAAACATCGAAAACCAACGCTGGGATGAAGCCGAGGTCAATGAGAAGCTCCGCGTCAAAATGGAACGAGCTACCGATGCCGTCCTCGACAAACAGCGACAGCTCAACGAACGCGTCGCTAAAGGGGAGATAATCGGAGCAGATGGAATCCCCATCCGTGAGCAAGCGGACTTGCGCATAGCGGCTCTGGTGCTGGCGGTCGAACGCGTAGCTAATGTGGCATTAGAGCGGGGTATCTGGCCCTAAGCAGCTAGCGGCGTGGGCGGCTTTGGAGTCGGCGATATCCTTCCAGCATGATCTCGCGCACCTCGCGCGGCGAATCACTCACCCGAAACAGCTGCAATTCTTGAGGCGAAATATTGTTGGTGGCAGCCACCGTGTTTTTGAGCCAGTCCACCAATCCCCGCCAGTATTCCGAACCAAACAGAACCACGGGAAACTCCCGCAGCTTGCCAGTCTGGATCAGCGTCAGGGCCTCGAACATCTCATCGAGTGTGCCGTAGCCCCCAGGAAATAGCACGAAGCCTTCCGAATACTTGGCGAACATCGTCTTGCGCACAAAGAAATAGTGGAATTCCACGGCGATGCGCACATAAGGGTTGAGGCGTTGCTCATAAGGCAACTGAATGTTGCAACCGACCGAGA